>NZ_JAFCSZ010000003.1:0-271930 GCF_049895765.1 Caulobacter sp. DWR1-3-2b1 | reverse complement strand
ATGTCGATGTGAAAGTAGCCGATCGGATAGGTCTTGAACTTGCGCCAGTTGGGCTTGTCACCCTCGACCTGCGGCAGACGGGAGATGTCGTGACGCTGCAGGCAGCGATGCAGCGACGAGCGCGTCAGATGCGGGATGGTCGGCTGCAGGGCATACAAGCAGTCGTCCAGCGGCAGCAGCGTGTGCCGCCGGAAGGCGACGATGATCGCCTCCTCTTCGACCGTCAGGACCGTCGACCTGGGATCCTTCGGTCCGGTTCGCAGATCTTCAACCGAGGCCCGTCCCTTCCACTTGGCGACGGTCTTGGGGTTGATCCCATGACGCTTCGCCAGGCCCCTCAGGCTCTCTTGACTATGCTGTATCGCTCGACGGACCGCCGCTGTCGTTGTGGCGCTCCCGTGGTGTACCTGCCCCATAGCGCATCCTTCCAACCATCGGAAAACAGTGCACCATCAAAGTCCGGGACCAAACATCTCTAGAGCAGAAGACAACCGCCCGGTCGGCGTGCTGCATGTCCACGACCTGCTTCGGGCCGGGATTATCTAGAGCATTCCCCGAGCTGATTGGATCGCCGGGGATTCCCAAGGAGCTGGCTTTCTGATTCAAGCTCTGTGCTGGATAGGAGGCCAGCATGGATGAGCAAGGCGCTTTCTCTGGATCTTCGCAAGCGGGTGATCGCCGCGATCGACGGTGGGCTGTCGTGCCGCGCGGCGGCGGCGCGGTTTGGGGTTAGCGCGGCCAGCGCGATCCGATGGCGGCAGCTCATCGTCAAGCAGGGAGACGCGCGGCCCGGTCCGTTGGGCGGCGATCGTCGCTCCGGCTACATCGAGAAGCACGCCGATCTCATCCTGACGCTGATGGACGCCAAGTCGGACATCACCCTGGCCGAACTCCAGGCGGCCCTGGCCGAGCGCGGCGTGGGTGTCAGCGGCGCCTCGCTCTGGCGGTTCTTCGACCGTCGGCGGATCACGCTCAAAAAAAGTCGGCGCACGCGGACGAGCAGAACCGGCCCGACATCCTGAAGCGCCGGCAGGCCTGGTTCGACGGGCAGCTGGATCTGGACCCGGCCAAGCTGGTGTTCCTCGACGGGACAGGGGCCACTACCAAGATGGCTCGCCGCCATGGCCGCGCCCCGCGCGGTGAGCGCCTACGCTGCAGCGTGCCGCACGGGCACTGGAAGACCACCACCTTCATCGGCGGCTTGCGCCTATCGGGCATGACCGCGCCGATGGTCTTGGACGGCCCGATGACCAGCGCCTGGTTCCTGGCCTATGTCGAGCAGATCCTGGTCCCGACCCTGCGGCCCGGAGACATCGTCATCCTCGACAATCTGGGCGCCCACAAGAGCGCCGCCGCCCGCCGCGCCATCGAGGCGGCCGGCGCCAGCCTCCTCTTCCTGCCGCTCCTCGACCGCCCGGTTGAACCAAGCCGCCGTGCCTAAACCATCGGAATGAGGGGTCCCTTTTAGGCGCCTATCACCCCGCTAAGGGGGTCCTTCTTCCACGCCGCTGCACAGCTCCGACCTCGAACGAGCACGATCCAAAGGCGTCCGGCTCGGTCGGCCAACCATTCCACCGATCCGCATCTAAAAGGTCGAACAGGGCCTTCAGGCTGGAGGGTCTATCCGGGTGGTAACAAAAGCGACCGGCGTGTCCACGGCCACTGTGATGAAGGTGAAACGGTCCATGCAAACGGTCCAGGGTGACCGTGACGAGACCGGCGCGACAGCGTGATCCAGATTTAACGGCCGTTAAATCGGCCCGGTCGCTATGACGCCGACCCCAACATCATTGACCTCGACCCAGACAGATCGGCAGCCTGACGGCCAATCCAGAACCTGAGTCTAAGAGGTCCAAACATGGCCGACGACGCCATCATCAACGCTACCGCAGGCACGGTTCAGGACGGTCAGGCTGCACCGTTGGGCGACCATGCTGGCCATCCGCTAAGCTCCACCAAGACGGCCGCTTCCCTAAAGGGAGCGGCCGTTTCCATGTCGGGCTTCGGCTGCGCTCGCACCTCTCCGCAGAGATTGTCAGATCGGCATTCCACCGCCTTGAACGGCGCCGCTCAAAACGCCACCTAAGTCTGGCGTCGCGCAGCTTGAGCGCCCATCAGGGGCTGAAGCTGCGCGGACGAAGTCGCTTAAGCGAAGGACTTCGCGATGACCCGGACCATCCTGTTCGACAGCCCCTTTCTGCTGGGCTTCGAGCACACCCGAGACCTGATCGAGCGCGCCGCCAAGGCGGCGTCGGAAAGCTATCCGCCCTATAATGTCGAACAGGACGACGAAGGTGGGGTGCGCATCACCTTAGCCGTCGCCGGCTTCTCGCCCGAGCAGCTTCACGTCACGGTCGAGGGCGGTCAGCTGATCGTCGCTGGCAAGCGCGAGGCTGAGGCCAAGCCCGAAACCGACCGCGCTTTCCTGCATCGCGGTATCGCTGCCCGAGGCTTTGTCCGCACCTTCGTGCTGGCCGAGGGCATCGAGGTGACGGCGGCGACTCTGGAGCACGGACTGCTCCACATCGACCTGGCCCGTCCGCGTCCAGAGCGACTGGTCAAGCGCATTCCTATCCGCTCGATCGCCTGACACGGTCGGCCTTTTCACGCCCCATCCCGTTGCGTCGTCAAATGCTCGCTGAACCGGGCCGGACCCGGCGCGTTCCCTATCCAAGGAGGTGGTCAACATGACACCTGGTATCCCTAACTCAGTCTTTACGGCGGAAGCCTTCGCGGCGCTCGGCGCGCCCGATCTGGTCTATGTCCGCCCGATAAAGGCGGCCGAGATTCTGGCCGATGCGCCCGTGGGCGCGGCTGACGACTTCGACCTGCTGCCCGATCAAACACTCTACGCCGTGTGCCGCGCCGACGGCGCGCGCCTGGCGGTAATGGTCGATCGCGACACAGCGATCGCCGCCGCCCTCGCCCATGAGCTGGCGCCGGTCTCGGTGCACTGATCGACGGAGCGGCGGCCTGAACGGCCGTCGCATCCGACCCTTCCGAAAATCAGGCTGCCGTGCTGGTCGCTTCTTGCGCCAGCAGCACGTGTACGGCGTCGGCCGAGCGAGCCTGGCGCAGATGCTCGCGCAGCTCGGGTCGACGCATCATCCGCGATACGCGAGCCAGGGCTCGCAAGTGCTGGGCGTTAGCGTCGCGCGGCGCGAACAGGGCGACCAGAAGATCGACGGGCTTGTCGTCTACCGCATCGAACGCCACCGGCGTCTCCAGGCGTACGAAAACCGCGCGGATACGATCCAGGCCGTCGATCCTGGCGTGGGGAATAGCCACACCCTGACCAACGCCGGTGGAGCCGGCGGCCTCGCGCTCGAGCAGGCCGTCGAGGACGGCGGTGGCGTCAACGCCGAGCACCCGCGCGGCGACGTCGGCGATCACGCCGAGAACCTGCCGCTTGCCTGGAGCGCTGACGCGCAGCGCCACCGCTCCAGGATCCAAAAGATCGCCTATAGTCATGGACTTAACCGCTCGCTCGCTGTGGCCACCGCAACGCCCTCGCTGGGAGCCGTCCAGAACGTCCAGGATCCTGACAGGATCCCTTAGCTCGCGGTTGACCCGTTCCCGTTAAGCGACTTGGTGCGTTCGGGATCGATCCAGCCGATATTTCCGTCTGGCCGCCGGTACACCACGGACAATCCGTCATGGGCGGCGTTCCTAAACACGATTGCCTGGGACTCGGTCAAGTCCAGTTCCATGACAGCCATGGAAACAGTCATTACCTTCAGCGACGACTGCGTTTCGGCGATGATCATGGCCGAGGGTGCGCCGGCGGGGTGAGCGTCGTCGCCGCCCCAGTCGTCGTCCTCGTGATCATCGACGTCCGGCGCCCGCAGAACATACATCGAGGCGTTCTCGGCCTGCTTGGCCGTGGCCGCGATGGAGTGGCTTTTTAATCGTCGCTTGTAGCGACGTATGCGCGTCTCGATCTTGGCCAAGGCGGCGTCGAACGCCGCATGGGCGTCGCCGCCCGCTCCATGGCTAAGAAGCTGCTGGCCCGAAGCCAGCTTTACGGAACAGTCGGCCCGGAAGGCGTGGCCCTCCTTGCTGATGACCACGTCGGCGTTACCGCCGCGGTCAAAATACTTGCCGATGCTCAGGGTGATTTCGTCGGAGACTCGCGCTCGCAGAGCCTCGCCAACGTCGACATGCTTGCCGGAGATTTGGACTTGCATGCCGTAACAACGCGCCTGTCCCGGGTCGGTGTCAAGCGGCGCTAGTGGGTTCAGAAAAAGCCTGAAAAAAGACCGATCAACTTGTGAACGGCGGCGGTCACGACACCCGCGCTGACGAACAGCAGACCCAGGCTGATCAGAGCCATCAGATAGCCTAGCAGGGCGAGCAAACCGTCTCTTTGCAGCAGGGCCAAAGACAGCACCGCCACCGTCGCCCCGGGGGCCAGGTTGCCCAGGGGAATGGGCAGGATCAGCACCAGGGCCAGCAGGGTGCAGACCACGCCGATCATCCGCTCGCCCAGCGGCGTGAAGATCCAGGTCAGGCGCGGCCGCGTGACGAGTTCCATGTATTTGACGATCGGAGTCAGCTTGCGAAACAGGCCGCGCAGGTCGTCGCGTTTCAGGGGCCGCTCGACCATCTTGCGCGGCAACCACGGGGCATCGGCGCCCAAAGCCACCTGAGGGGCCAGCAGCAGGATCGGCAGGCTCAGAATCGTCGATGACCCCGGCGGCAGCGGCAGGGTGTTTAGCGCGCCGAACACGAACAGCATCGCTCCGAAAGCGCGGCTGTCGAAGGCGTCCAGCATTTCACCGACGGTCAGGGAAGGACGCGCGTCCTCGCCAAAGCCCTCGATTACATTGGACAGACTGACAACCGCCATGCGTGCTCCTCGTCGGTCCGACTATAACGCCGTACCGTGAGGAAAGTGTGGCCTATCCGCGATGAACGGGAGCCTTTCAGCACGCTTCTTTCATCAAACGCCGGCGTTCCACCGATGAGGGGATACGCATGGCTTCGCGATATTTGGCCACGGTGCGGCGAGCAATGTCGACGCCGGCCGTCTTGAGGATCTCGACGATCGCGTCGTCGGAATGAACATCGGCTTCGCGGCGCTCGGCCTCGACCAGACCCTTGATCTTGTGGCGCACACTGGCGGCCGAGTGGGCCTCGCCGCCTTCCGACGACTGGATGGCCGAGGTGAAGAAGAACTTCAGCTCGAACACGCCGCGCGGGGTTGCGATGTACTTGTTGGAGGTCACCCGGCTGACCGTGCTTTCGTGCATGCCGATGGCGTCTGCGACGGTCTTCAGGTTCAGGGGCCGCAGGTGCTCGACGCCGAAGGCCAGGAAGCCATCCTGCTGACGCACGATCTCGCTGGACACCTTGAGGATGGTCTTGGCGCGCTGATCGAGGCTTTTGACCAGCCAGTTGGCGGTTGCCATGCAGTCGGAGACGAAGGTCTTTTCCTGGTCGGTGCGCGCCCCCTTGGAAACCCGGGCGTGATAGCGCTGATCGACCAGAACCCGGGGCAGGGTGTCGGTGTTGAGTTCCACATGCCACATGCCGCCCAGGCCCTCGCGGACATGAACGTCGGGCACCAGGGTCTCGGCGGTCTCGCTGGCATAGGCCGCGCCGGGGCGCGGGGTCAGGGAGCGGATCTCGGCGATCATCTCGCGCAGATCCTCCTCATCGACACCGCAGACCTTGCGCAGGCCGTTCATGTCGCGGCGGGCCAGCATGTCGAGATTGTCGAGCAGAGCGGCCATGGCCGGGTCGTAGCGGTTCTGGTCCTTCAACTGCAGGGCCAGGCATTCGCGAACGTCGCGGGCGCAAACCCCGGTCGGCTCGAAGCCCTGAAGCACGGTCAGGACGCGCTCGACCATCGTCTCGGCGCAACCCAGTCGCTCAGCGGTCTCGGCCAGATCCAGGCGCAGATAACCGCCCTCGTCGACGCCGTCGATCAGGACATTGGCCACCAGCTGCTCGGTCGCCGACAGGCCCGACTGAGCCAGCTGGCTTTGCAGATGTTCCGACAGGGTCGGGATCGCCGTCAGGGCGCCTTCATAGTCGCCGTCGTGTTCGAAAGAGCCGCCGCCGCCCGCGCGGGACCAGTCGATCTGACCGCCGGCTTCCTGGGCCTGCTCGCCGTCGCCCGAGGCGCGCTCGCCTGGCGAGACATCGTCTGGCGTAGCGTCCATCTCGGAATTGGCCGAGCCGTCGGCCACCACATCGACGCCCAGGTCGCTGGCGACCGGCTCACGCTCGATCTCGGCTGGCGCTTCGCTCTCGCCCTCGCCCTCATCGCGCTGCAGGAGCGGATTGCGTTCCAGCTCGGCCTCGACGAAGGCGTCGAGCTCGATGTTGGACAATTGCAGCAGCTTGATCGCCTGCTGCAGCTGCGGCGTGATGACGAGGCCCTGGCCTTGCCGAAGTTCCAATCTGTGGCCGAGAGCCAAACCGCCCTCCTGGGCAAAATCGAAATGTTCGGTCCCCATTGAAGGCCAACTAGGTTAACGGCTCGCCAACGCGTGCAATATCCGGGCCGGTGCGACTTTCAGTCCTGTCGCCTGACAACGAAAACCCCGCGAAGCCGGAGGGCCGCGCGGGATAAGTCGTTCGTTCAAAAGAGATTTTCTTTAGACGCGCTCGGCGAAATGATCGCCCAAATAAACTCGGCGCACTTCCGGATCCTCGATGATTTCCTTCGGGGAGCCCTCGAACAGCACTTCGCCCGCGTGAATGATTGACGCGCGATCGATGATATCCAGCGTCTCGCGGACATTGTGGTCGGTGATCAGAATGCCGATTCCACGCTTCTTCAGATAGCCGATGACCTCGCGGATATCGGCGATGGCCAAGGGGTCGATGCCGGCGAAGGGCTCGTCCAGCAGCATGAAGGACGGCTCGCTGGCGAGAGCCCGGGCGATTTCCACCCGGCGGCGCTCGCCGCCCGACAGGGCCACGGCCGGCGACTTGCGGATATGGCTGATCCGCAGTTCCTCAAGGATGTTGGTCACCGTCTCGGCGGCGGCCCGCTGGTTCTTCTCGCGCATCTCGACCACGGCCATGACGTTCTGCTCGACGGTCATGCCGCGGAAGATCGAGGCTTCCTGCGGCAGATAGCCGACGCCGAGGCGGGCGCGCTGGAACATGGGCTGGGCGGTGATGTCTTCGCCGTCCAGATAGATCGAGCCATAGTCGACGGCGATCAGGCCGGTGATCATGTAGAAGCAGGTGGTCTTGCCGGCCCCGTTGGGGCCCAGCAGGCCCGCGACTTCGCCGCGCTTCAGGCGCAAGGAGACGCTCTTGACCACCGGGCGGTCGCCGAACGACTTGCCGACGGCGTCTACGAACAGGCCGTCGGCTTCAGGGCGATCGGAACCGCCAAGGGGCGTCATCTTCATTCGAACGAGCCTAGCGGTTGGCCGGAGCCGGGGTCGGGGACTTTTCGGGGTAGATCACCGAGCGCACGCGCCCGGCCTTGCCCCGTCCCTTGGCGTTGGATTCCAGCTTCACGTCATTGGTCTTGGTGTTGACCGTCATGCGGTCGCCGCGCGCCACGTCCTGGCCGCGCACGACAATGACATTGCCGGTGATGACGATGGTGTCGTTGGCATAGGTGAAGACGGCGCGGTCGCCCCGGACCGTCTGGGCCTGGTTGACGAAATAGACGTCGCCTTCGGCTTCCACGTGATCGACATCGCCGCAGGCGTTGGCGCCGGCCTGGGCGCCGGGCTTGCGGGTCGAGTAGGCGTTGACCACGCTGGCCCGCAGCCGGCTCTTGTCCTGCAACATCTCGACATTGCCGCGGAAGATGGTCCGGCACTGGCTGTTGATGTTCTCCTGCTCGTCCGCGGAAATATCCACGGGCGCGCTGGAGTCGCTGGCGACCTGAGCGAAGGCCGCTCCGCCGCTCGCCAGGATCAGTGCGGTCGTCGCCGCCGCTGCAATCCAACGCTGCATCAAGTCAGAGTCCTTATCTGCGAAGCGCGGCCATGCCGCGCGCCTCTACTTACTTCCGTTCGAGCCGGGTGCGAACCCCACCCCTGAACACGATGCGATCACCCTTGTCATATACGGTGTAGGCGTTGGATTTCACCTGCCCCGTCGGACCTTCGCCCAACATTGCCGTCTCACCGCTGATATTTCCGGTCTTGGTGTCGACCACCGCCTCTTCCGACGCGAAGCGATAACCGCTGCCGTCGTCGATGCGAACATCGCCGCTGAGGGACAGTTTCATGGTGTCCTCGCGATAGATTCCCGACTTGGCCGTCACCCGACTGGGCTGGGGTTCGTCGAAACCCAAGGTCAAGGTTGGAGAGTCGAGACGAACGTTCATGAGGTCGTTGTCGTCCCTCAAAGCTGAACGTGCGGTGATCATGAAACTGCGACCATCGCCGGACTGGCCGTAAAAGCGCGGCGCGATCATGCGGATGTGGGTCTTGGCCTCAGCCGGCGGCCGGGCAGCGGCGCGCATCGAGCGCCAGCCGACCTGGCCGCCTACGCCGATCAGGATCACGGCGATCGCCGCCGGCAGCACCACGCGCATCAACCGAACCCGGCGCGAGCGCCGGCGCCACCGCCCCAGATCCTGAGCGATAGATCGTCCAGCCATGGTCGCGGCCGCGGTCATCCCTAGGTGTGCGCGAAGATGTCGACGTCTTCCCAACCGGCCAGGTCAAGCGCGGCGCGATGGGGCAGGAAATCGAAGGAGGCCTGGGCCAGCGCCATGCGGCCCTCGCGAACCAGCATGGCGTTCAACTTGTCGTGCAGGCCGTGCAGGTGCAGCACGTCCGAGGCCGCATAGGCGATCTGGTCGGGGCTGAGCGTCGCCGCGCCCCAGTCCGAGCTCTGCTGGGCCTTGGAAAGCTCCACGCCCATCAGTTCGCGCGTCACGTCCTTGAGGCCGTGGCGATCCGTATAGGTGCGGGCCAGCTTGGAGGCGATCTTGGTGCAGTAGACGGGCGTGGTCATCACGCCCAGATGCAGCAGGAACATGGCGATATCGAAGCGGCCGAAGTGAAAAAGCTTCAGGATCTGCGGGTCGGTCAACAGGCGCTTCAGGTTCGGGGCGTCATAGGCCTCGCGGTCCAGCTGAACGAGATGCGCGTCGCCGTCGCCGCTCGACAGTTGCACGACGCACAGCGGATCACGGCCCAGGCGCAGGCCCATGGTTTCCGAATCGATGGCGATCGCGGTCGCGCCGGCGAAGGCGCCGTCGGGCAGGTCGCCCACATGAACAAAATTGGCCAAGGTTTCAGAGCTCTCCGGCGACACGCCTGACGACAGTCGTCGCCGAGGCTCGCGCGCCCAAACAGGTGCGCGCGACACTATAATCACGATGAACGAGATATCTATTCGGAAGGATCTATCGGCGCCACCCCGACCTTCTTTCGAAGGTTGGTAGGGGGTGGTGCCCAGGAGAGGACTCGAACCTCCACGACCTTACAGTCACTGGCACCTGAAGCCAGCGCGTCTACCAATTCCGCCACCTGGGCCCGCAGAGCAATCCGTGGATCGCCGCGAGGCGGGGACGTTTATGCAAAGGTTCCGGCCCCGTCAATCGGCAAATCGCGCATTTCGTTGCGAACGCTCGCGCGGTCGTCTATCCCCGGCGTCAACGCAAGCGTCGAGGATTGAGAATGCAAGGTCTGGTCACGGTGTTCGGCGGCTCCGGCTTCGTCGGCAGCCAGGTCGTGCGGCAGCTCGCCAAGGCGGGTCACCGCGTTCGGGTGGCGGTGCGCCAGCCCAACCTCGCCTACAAGATGCGCATGCTCGGCGATGTCGGGCAGATCGAGGTCGTCCAGGCCAATGTCCGCAACGTCGCCTCGGTGACGCGAGCGCTGGAAGGCGCCGAGGCCTGCGTGAATCTGGTCGGGCTCCTGTGGGAGAACGGCCGCCAGAAATTCCAGGCCGTCCATGTCATGGGCGCCAAGACCATTGCCGAGCGCGCCAAGGTCGCTGGCGTCACCCGCTTCGTGCAGATCAGCGCCATCGGCGCCGACGTCAGCTCCGAAGCCAAGTACGCCCGCACCAAGGCCGAGGGCGAAGCCGCCGTCCGCACCGTGTTTCCGGGCGCCGTGATCGTCCGCCCGTCGGTGGTGTTTGGTCCCGACGACAGCTTCTTCAACAAGTTTGGCCAGATGGCCGCGATGAGCCCTGCCCTGCCGCTGGTGGGCGGCGACACGCGCTTCCAGCCAGTATTCGTCGGCGACGTGGCCGCCGTGATCGCCAAGGCCGCCAGCAATCCGGCCGCCGAGGGCGTGACCTACGAACTGGGCGGCCCCGGCGTCTATACGATGCGCGAGATCCTGCAGCTGATCCTGACCGAGACCGGTCGCGACCGCGTCCTGCTCCCCCTGCCGTGGTTCGCCGCGT
The DNA here is from genome assembly GCF_049895765.1 of Caulobacter sp. DWR1-3-2b1. Taxonomy (NCBI): domain Bacteria; kingdom Pseudomonadati; phylum Pseudomonadota; class Alphaproteobacteria; order Caulobacterales; family Caulobacteraceae; genus Caulobacter; species Caulobacter sp. DWR1-3-2b1. The sequence continues at coordinate 261,583 of NZ_JAFCSZ010000003.1, read as the reverse complement.
CGCTTCTGGGCCAGGTCGGCGACGTGATGGCCGGCCTTCTCCCTATCGCGCCGCCGATCACCAGCGATCAGGTCGAGATGCTGAAGTCCGACAACGTCGCCGACAAGGGTCTCCCGGGCCTGGCGGAAGCCGGCGTCGTTCCGACCAGCATCGAGGCTATCGTGCCGTCCTACCTCTATCGCTATCGCAAGGGCGGCCAGTACGCGCCAACCCCGACGGGGGCGTACTAGGCTCGCAGAGCGCGAATGAAAAAAGGGGCGGACACCGTGGCGTCCGCCCCTTTTCTTTTGACCGCACGCCGAAAGGTCAGCGCGGAACGTAAAGCAGTCCCAGTCCCACCACGCCCACGGCGATCCGCCACCAGGCGAACGGCGCGAAGCCGTGCCGGGTGATGAAGTCCAGCACCGTTCTGACCACGAAGACGCCGGAGACCAGCGCCGCCAGAAAGCCCAGGCCGATCAGGCCAAGGTCGTTGGTGCTCAGCTTGTCGATGTTCTTGTAGAGGTCATAGGCAAACGCGCCGGCCATCGTCGGCATGGCCAGGAAGAAGCTGAACTCAGCCGCCGAGCGCTTGTCGCACTTCAGCAGCAGGGCCCCGGCGATGGTTGCGCCAGAGCGCGAGACCCCCGGCACCAGGGCCAGGCACTGGAACAGGCCGATGATGAAGGCGGTCTTCAGCGGATAATCGGCCACATCGGTGTGCTGCGGCTCGATCTTCATCCGGTCGAGGGCCAGCAGGGCGAAGCCGCCCACGATCAGGGTAATGCAGACAAGGGTCGGCGACTCGTAGAGCACCGTCTTGATGTAGTCGTGCGCCAGCACCCCGACGAAAACCGCCGGCAGGAAGGCCAGAAGGACGCCGAGGATGAAACGGCGCGAGCCAGGATCGGTCGGCGCCGTGGTCAGCAGTCCCCACAGGCGGCCGAAATAGACGCCGGTAATGGCCAGGATCGCACCCAGCTGGATCAGGACCTGAAAGGTGTTGCCCGGACTGTGGAAGCCCAGAAAATGCCCGACTAGCAGGAGGTGTCCGGTCGAGGAGACGGGAATGAATTCGGTCAACCCCTCGATCAGGCCCAACACGATCGCGATCAGCCAATCCGGCATCGGCACTCCCCCAAGACACAGGCCCTCGGCGTGCGCCCGACACGGTAAACAAGGCGTTCATCCACAAAGTGGACTAATATGAGGCTGCATTGCGAGAGCTTCGCAATAACCCCGCGGCGGATCGGGATATAACTGTCAATTATTTTGACCACCGCATTCTTCTTGCCCCAAAGAGTCCGTATGAGGCCGCCATACGCAATTTTTCTCCCAAACACGGGGGGCCAAAACTGAAGACTGGGGAAGTCGCATGGCCGAGCGCATGCTGAAATTCACCACGGTGGCCCGCAAGACGCCCGAAAAGCGTGCGGCGGAAGCCCGCAACGGTGACTTCCACGAGATCTATGCCGACTTCATCGATGCGAAAGCGACTGAGCAGTCCTCGCGTTGCTCGCAATGCGGCGTGCCGTTCTGCCAGACCCACTGCCCGCTGCAAAACAACATCCCCGACTGGCTGCGGATGACCGCCGAAGGCCGGATCCAGGAAGCCTATGAGCTGTCGCAGGCCACCAACTCGATGCCCGAGGTCTGCGGTAGAATCTGCCCTCAGGATCGTCTCTGCGAAGGCAACTGCGTCATAGAGAAATCGGGTCACGGCACGGTGACGATCGGTTCGGTCGAGCGCTACCTGTCCGACAAGGCCTGGGAGATGGGCTGGGTGAAGCCGCTGGTCGCCGGGCCCGCCACCGGCCAGTCGGTCGGCATCATAGGCGCGGGTCCCGCCGGCCTCTCGGCCGCTGAGCTTCTGCGCGAGCGCGGCCACGAGGTCGTGGTCTATGACCGCCACGACCGCGCCGGCGGCCTGCTGATCTACGGCATTCCCGGCTTCAAGTTGGAAAAGGACGTCGTGGAGCGCCGCACCTCGCGCCTGGCCGATGGCGGCGTCGAGTTCCGGATGAATTTCGAGGTTGGCCGCGACGCGACGCTGGAAGACCTGCGCGGCAAGCACAACGCCGTGCTGATCGCCGTCGGCGTCTATGCCGCGCGCGACCTGATCGCGCCGGGCGCCGGCAGCCAAGGCGTGGTTCCGGCCCTCGACTATCTGACCGCCTCGAACCGCACGGGTCTGGGCGACGTCGTTCCCGAATACGAGAACGGCACACTGAATGCGTCAGGCAAGGACGTGGTCGTGGTCGGCGGCGGCGACACCGCCATGGACTGCGTTCGCACCGCCATCCGCCAGGGCGCGACCTCGGTCACCTGCCTCTATCGCCGCGACAAGGCCAACATGCCGGGCTCCCTGCGCGAAGTGGCCAATGCCGAGGAAGAGGGCGTGACCTTCGAATGGCTGGCCGCGCCCCGCGCGCTTAGCGGCGATGCCGACGCGGTAACCGGCGTGCGCGCCATCCGCATGCGCCTGGGCGCGCCCGACGCTTCGGGTCGTCAGTCGCCGGAAGAGATCGACGGCGGCGACTTCGACCGTCCCGCTCAACTGGTCGTCAAGGCGCTGGGCTTCGAGCCCGAGAACTTGCAGGAAGCCTGGTCGGCCCCCGACCTGAAGACGACGCGCTGGGGCACGGTGAAGGCCGATGTGCGCAACCAGATGACCAATCTGGACGGCGTGTTTGCCGCCGGCGACATCGTCCGCGGCGCCTCCCTCGTGGTCTGGGCGATCAAGGACGGCCGCGACGCCGCTGACGCCATGCACCGCTATCTGAAGTCCAAGGTCGGCGCCCCGGCGCTGATCGCGGCGGAGTGAAGATCATGAGCCAAGACATCCAGCACTATCTGGCCAACCGCCAGCGCCTGATCGACGGTCACGCCTATGACCCCACCACCGAGCGCGACGCCTGCGGCGTCGGCTTGGTCTGCGCCATCGACGGCAAGCCGCGCCGCGAAGTCGTCGAACTGGCCATCAAGGCCCTGAAGGCCCTCTGGCACCGGGGCGCGGTCGACGCGGACGGCAAGACCGGCGACGGCGCCGGCATCCTGCTGTCGGTCCCGCAAGACTTCTTCACCGACCAGGTCCGCCGCACCGGTCACGCCCTGCGTCACGGCGCCATCGCCGTGGGCCAGATCTTCCTGCCGCGTACCGATCTGGGCGCCCAAGAGGCCTGTCGCACCATCGTCGAGGCCGAGGCCCTGCGTTTCGGCTTCTACATCTATGGCTGGCGCCAGGTTCCGGTGAACACCGCCGTAATCGGCGAGAAGGCCAACGCCACCCGTCCCGAGATCGAGCAGATCATGCTGGCCGCCCCGGCCGGCCTGGAAGGCGAGCCGCTGGAGCGCGCCCTGTTCCTGTGCCGCAAGCGGATCGAAAAGCGCGTTCACGCTCAGAACCTGTCGGGATTCTATATCTGCTCGCTGTCGGCTAAATCGCTGATCTATAAGGGTATGTTCCTAGCCGAGGCCATCGACGAGTTCTATCCCGACCTCAAGGACGAGCGCTTCGCCGCAAACGTGGCGATCTTCCACCAGCGCTATTCGACCAACACCTTCCCCGAATGGCGCCTGGCCCAGCCCTTCCGGATGCTCGCCCACAACGGCGAGATCAACACCATCAAGGGCAACGTCAACTGGATGAAGTCCCACGAGATCAGGATGGCCGCTCAGGCTTTCGGCGAGTTCGGGGATGACGTGAAGCCGGTGATCCAGCCCGGCGGTTCGGATAGCGCCAGCCTGGACAACACCTTCGAGGTGCTGGTCCGCGCCGGCCGCGACGCGCCAATGGCCAAGGCCCTGCTGGTGCCGGAAGCCTCAGGCCCAAGCCTCTCAGACTCGCATCAGGCCCTCTATTCCTACTGTAACGCTGTGATGGAGCCGTGGGACGGCCCGGCCGCCCTGTGCGCCACCGACGGCCGCTGGGTGGTGGCGGGCAAGGACCGCTCGGGCCTGCGCCCGCTGCGCGTGGCCTATACCGACGACGGTTTGGTGATCATGGGTTCGGAAGCCGGCATGTGCGGCGTCGCCGAGAGCCGCATCACCCGCAAGCTGGCCATCGCCCCGGGCCGAATGATCGCCATCGATCTCGCCGAAGGTCGCCTGTATGGCGAAGACGAAATCATCGATGAGTTGGCCACCCGCCATCCCTATACCGAGTGGCTAGGCAATATGGTCGATCTCGAAAAGGAGATCGGCCCCGGCCCCGAGCCCCGCAAATATGGCCGCGAGGAACTGACCCGCCGTCAGGCCGCCGCTGGTTTCAGCCTCGAAGACCTCGAGATGATCCTCGCCCCCATGGTCGAGGACGGTAAGGAAGCCGTCGGTTCGATGGGCGACGACAGCCCGCTGGCCGTGCTGTCGGAAAAGTATCGTCCGCTCAGCCACTTCTTCCGCCAGAACTTCAGCCAGGTGACCAACCCGCCGATCGATCCGCTGCGGGAAACCAACGTCATGAGCCTGAAGACCCGGTTCAAGAACCTGGGTAACATCCTGGCTCAGGACGCGGCCCAGGCCGATGTCTATGTGCTGCAGAGCCCGGTCCTGACCACCGGCATGTACGAGCGCATCCAGGGCCTGCTGGGCGCCAAGAATGTTGTCGTCATCGACTGCACCATGCCTCTGCCCGCCGGCGAGGCCAGACCAGGTGACGCCCTGCGCGCCAATCTGGACCGGATCCGGGCCGAGGCCGAGGACGCCGTCCTGCGCGGCTGCGGCGCCATCGTTCTGACCGACGAGAACAGCCGTGAAGACCGCGTCGCCCTGCCGATGATCCTGGCCACGGGCGGCGTCCACAGCCACCTGGTCAACAAGGGCCTGCGCTCCTACGTCTCGATCATCGTTCGCTCGGCCGAGTGCCTCGACACCCACTATTTCGCGGTGCTGGTCGGGGTCGGGGCCACAGCGGTCAACGCCTATCTGGCCCAGGAAAGCTTCCAGGATCGCCTGGACCGCGGGCTGATCGGCGACAAAACGCTGAAAGAGGTTTGCCTGAACTTCAAGGGGGCCATCGAGGCGGGCCTGCTGAAGATCATCTCCAAGATGGGCATCAGCGTCATCTCGTCCTATCGCGGCGGCTACAACTTCGAAGCCGTCGGCCTGTCGCGCGCCCTGGCCGCCGAGTTCTTTCCCGGCATGCCCTCGCGCATCTCCGGCATCGGCCTGGCCGGCGTCGAGAGCAAGGCGGTCGAGCTGCATCGCAAGGCCTGGGGCCCCACGGCGGTCACCCTGCCGGTCGGCGGCCTCTACAAGCTGCGCCGCTCGGGCGAGGCCCACGCCTTCGAGGCGCGGCTGATCCACACCCTGCAAAGCGCCTGCGACACCGGCGACTACGAGCTCTATCGCCGCTGGTCCAACGGGCTGCGGACCCAAAAGCCGATCCAGCTGCGCGACCTGCTCGACTGGCGCTCGGACCGCAACCCGATCTCCACCGACGACGTCGAGAGCGTCAACGAGATCCGCAAGCGCTTCGTCACACCCGGCATGAGCCTCGGCGCCCTGGGTCCAGAAGCCCATGGCATGCTGAACATCGCCATGAACCGTATTGGGGCCAAGTCGGTCTCGGGCGAGGGCGGCGAGGACAGCGCGCGCTACAAGCCCCTGCCCAACGGCGACAACCCCAACAGCGCCATCAAGCAGGTCGCCTCGGGCCGGTTCGGCGTCACCGCTGAATACCTCAACGAGTGCGTCGAGCTGGAGATCAAGGTCGCCCAAGGCGCCAAGCCCGGCGAGGGCGGCCAACTTCCTGGCTTTAAAGTCACGGAGATGATCGCTCGGCTGCGCCACGCGACGCCCGGCGTCATGCTGATCAGCCCGCCGCCGCACCACGACATCTATTCGATCGAGGATCTCGCCCAGCTCATCTACGACCTGAAGCAGATCAACCCGGTCGCCCGGGTGACGGTGAAGCTGGTCGCCATGACCGGCATCGGCGCGATCGCGGCGGGCGTGGCCAAGGCCAAGGCCGACGTGATCCTGGTCGCCGGCGGCGTCGGCGGCACCGGCGCCTCGCCCCAGACCTCGGTGAAATATGCCGGCGGTCCGTGGGAGATGGGCCTGTCGGAAGCCAACCAGGTGCTCACCCTGAACAACCTGCGCCACTCCGTGGTCCTGCGGGCCGACGGCGGCATGCGCACGGGTCGCGACATCGTCATTGCCGCCATGCTGGGCGCCGAGGAGTTCGGCATCGGCACCGCATCCTTGGTGGCCATGGGCTGCATCATGGTGCGCCAGTGCCATTCCAACACCTGCCCGGTGGGGGTCTGCACCCAGGACGAGGCCCTGCGCGCCAAGTTCACCGGCACGCCGGACAAGGTCATCAACCTCTTCACCTTCATCGCTGAGGAAGTGCGCGAGATCCTGGCCGGCCTGGGCTTTAAGTCCCTGCTGGAAATCGTCGGACGCACCGATCTGCTGGCCCAGGTCAGCCGCGGCGGCGAGCACCTGGACGACCTTGACCTGAACCCCCTGCTGGTTCGCGCCGATCCCGGCCAGAACAAGCCCTACAACACCGTGGTCGGCCGCAACGAAGTGCCCGACACCCTCGACGCCCAGATCGTCCGCGACGCCGCACCCCTGCTCGAACGCGGCGAGAAGATGCAGCTGACCTATACGGTCCGCAGCACCGCCCGCTCGATCGGCTCGCGGACCTCCAGCCACATCGTGCGCAAATACGGCATGAAAGGCCTGCCCGCCGGCCACCTGACCGTCCAGCTCAAGGGCTCGGCCGGCCAGAGCCTGGGGGCCTTCGCGGTCCAGGGTCTGCGCATCGAACTGACCGGCGAGGCCAATGACTATGTCGGCAAGGGCCTGTCTGGCGCGACCATTGTCATCAAGCCCTCGCGCCATCTGGCGTCGCCGGAAAGCAACGCCCTGATCGGCAACACCGTGCTGTTTGGCGCCACCTCGGGCCGGCTGTTCGCTGCGGGTCAGGCCGGCGAGCGCTTCGCGGTTCGTAACTCGGGCGCCACCACGGTGGTCGAGGGCTGCGGGGCCAATGGCTGCGAATATATGACCGGCGGTCAGGTGGTGATCCTGGGTCCGACGGGCGGCAACTTCGGGGCCGGCATGACCGGTGGTATGGCCTTCGTCCTGGACCAGCACGGCCGGTTCGAAGCCAACATCAATCCCGACAGCATCGTCGTCCAGCGTCTGGCCTCGCCCTATTGGGAAGGCGTGCTGCGGTCCCTCGTGGCCGAACACGCCCGTGAGACCGACTCGGCCTTCGCAGGCAGCCTGCTGCGAGATTGGGACCGGGTGCGGGACCTGTTCTGGCAGGTCTGCCCAAAGGAGATGGTCAGCCGTCTGCCGCAGCCGTTGGTGGCGGAAGAAGTCGCGGCCTAACTGTTCGTGGGCGCGGAGGACTTGCCCCCTCCGCGCCTTCCCCGGAAGGGGGAAGGCAATCTCATCTGCCCCCTCCGGGGGCGGACGACCGCGAAGCGGTCAGGTGGGGCAATCTGGTGGTCCCTTACCCCAAAGCCTCGCCGACATACCGCGCCCGAGGGCGGATCAATCGCCCCGTCTGGCCCTGCTCGATGGCATGGGCCAGCCAGCCCGCCGTGCGGGCAACGGCGAACAGGATGAAGGGCGCGTCGGTCGGCAAGCCCTGCGCCCGCGCCAGACCCACCAGGGCGAAATCGATATTCGGCAGCTGCCCCGTCGCCGCCTCGGTTTCGCGCCACAAATCGACCAGCAAGGCTGGCGGCTCGAACGCCTCTAGCAAAACCCGCGCCCGGGGATCCCCATCCGGATAGAGCGGGTGGCCAAAGCCCGGCATGGCCGAGCCCTGCGCCAATCGCGCCGACACCGCCCTCGCTGCGCTGGTCCGGTCGGCCTCGGCGACGAAGGCTTCGACCCTGGCGGCCATGCCGCCGTGCAGTGGTCCCGACAGCGCCGACAGGCCCGCCAGCGCCGCCGCCGACAGGGATGCGCCGGTCGAGGCCGCCACCCGCGCCGCGAAGGTCGAGGCGTTCAGTTCATGGTCGGCCAGCAGCACCAGCGCCATCCGCAGTAGGTCCGCGCCCGCCGCATCGACGCCCCAAGCCCGCGCCAGCCGTCGATGAGCCGGACCTTCGGTGACCTCGCCCGCCGCGGCGTCGACGACGGCGTCGAGCAGGCTGGCAGCCTCCATGGCCAGGGCCAGCGGCGCCCGCCCCCGAGCCGGGGCCTCGCTTCCCGCCCGGACAGCCAGGACGTTGAACAATCTCGCCCGCGCCGTGTCGCCCGCCACCACACCGGCTCCTCGCCCCGCCTTCAGCGCCGCGCCATGGCCGCCGCGCAGCAGCCGCGCGGTCTGCTCCAGGGTATGGTCGCAGGCCAGAGCAGCCGCGTCGCGGCCCCGGTACCAGAGCTTGCCGCCCGACACCGTGGTGATCGCCGACGCCAGCACAGGCTCGCCCCAGGCGATCGCTTCAGCCGCAACGTCGGCGGCACGCCGTCCCCTGACCTTGCGCGCGTGCAGGGCCGCAACGTCGGAAGCGCGATAGAGGCTGCGGCGCGGATCGGCGGGATGAACGGCGGCCTCGATCCGGCCCCGGCTGACATAGGCGTAGAGGGTCTGCGGCCGGATCCCCAGCCGTTCCAGCACGCGATCCGCCTCGAGCCAGTCGTTTGTCATGGACATTGATTATATTGATCAAGATTGACGATCAAGTACGACAAGCGCGGGCTGCGGGTCGAAAGGAGACCTGCATATGTCCGAAGGTCTTGAAGGCGTGATCGCCGCCCGCACCGTTCTATCCGACGTCGACGGCGCCAACGGCCGTCTGATCATTCGCGGCTACGCCGTCGAGGATCTGGCCGGCCACACCCCCTACGAACAGGCCGCCCACCTGCTGTTCGACGGCTTCTTCGACGACGCTCCGGCCGACCTGGCGCCCGCCCTGGGCGCGGCCCGGGTCAAGGCGTTCGCCGAGGTCGGTGCGCTCGACGAGGAGCTGGCCAAACGCGATCCGGTCGAGGCGATGCGCGCCCTGCTGGCCCGTCTGCCCGACGGCGATGACCTCTCCACCGCCCTGCTGTTGATCGCTGCCCCGGCCGTGTTTACCCCCGCCGTGCTGCGCGTCGCCGCCGGTAGAGCCCCGGTCGCCCCCGATCCCGCCCTGTCACACGCCGCCGACATCCTGCGGATGACGCGCGGCCAGCCGGCCAGCGACGCCGAGACCCAAGCGCTGGACGCCTATCTCGTCACGGTCTGCGACCATGGCCTCAACGCCTCGACCTTCGCGGCCCGGGTGATCGCCTCGACCCGGGCGGGCCTGACCTCGGCGGTACTGGGCGGGCTCTCGGCCCTGAAGGGTCCGCTGCACGGTGGCGCGCCCGGGCCGGTGATCGACATGCTCGACGCCATCGGCACGCCGGAGAACGCCCGGCCCTGGATCGAAAATGCCCTGAAGCGCGGCGACCGGCTGATGGGCTTTGGCCATCGCATCTATCGCGTCCGCGACCCGCGCGCCGACGCCCTGAAGACCGCCGTCCGCAAGCTTACCGCCAGCAGCAAGACCCTGCCCGGCCGCGTCGCCTTCGCCGAGGCTGTCGAAACGGCGGCCCTGGCCATACTGCGCGAGCACAAGCCCGACCGGCCGCTGGACACCAATGTCGAGTTCTACACCGCCCTGCTGCTGGAGGCCCTGGGCCTGCCGCCGGCCAGCTTCACCTGCGTCTTCGCGATGGGTCGCACCGCCGGTTGGATCGCCCATGCCCGCGAGCAACTGGCGGGCGGCAAGCTGATCCGGCCGCAGTCGGTCTATGTGGGACCGGGGGTGCGGGAGGCGGCCTGATCCTCACGTTTGGGGAAGGCGGGGAGCGCTGCTAAACAGAGTTCATGTCTCTCTCCGCCACCTCGCCCGAAGCCCTGGCCGCCACGCGTCGCGTCACAGCCCTGTCGGTGGCCGTCGCGGCGATCCTGATCGTGGTCAAGAGCTTGGCCTGGATCGCCAGCGGCTCTGTGGCCATGCTGGCTTCGTTGTCAGACTCCGGCCTCGACCTCGTCGCCTCGCTGATCACCTTCTTCGCGGTGCGCTACGCGGCTGTACCGCCTGACGCCGAGCACCGGTTCGGCCACGGCAAGGCCGAGGCCTTTTCCAGCCTGATGCAGGGCGGTCTCGTCTTCGCGTCCGGCGCCCTGATCGGTCGCGAGGCGATCCACGCCGTCTTCAATCCGCGCCCTATCGAGCAGGGCCTGCTCGCCATGGGCGTGATGGGCGTGTCGATCGGCCTGACCCTGGCCCTGATCATCGCCCAGTCGAAGGTGCTGAAGTCCACCGGCTCCATCGCGATCTCGGGCGACCGGGCGCACTACGCCGCCGATCTGGGCTCCAACGCCGTCGCCCTGGTCGGGATCGGCGCGGCCGCGTCCCTCGGCATTGGCTGGATCGACGCCGTCGCCGGCCTGATCGTGGCCCTGTGGCTGATCTGGGGCGCCATCGGCGTATTCCGCGAGGCCGCCAGCCAGCTGATGGACCGCGAACTGCCTGACGCGGACCGCGCCCGCATCGTCGCCCTCGCCACGGAAGACCCGCGCGTCTTGGGCGTCCATCAGCTACGCACCCGGGCGTCTGGTCCCTATATCCACATGCAGATGCACGCCGACCTCGAAGCCGGCATCTCGCTGGCCGAGGCGCACGTCATCATGGTGGCAGCAGAGAACCGGCTGCTCAGCGCCTTTCCAGCCGCCGACATCATCATCCACCCTGACCCGCGCGGAAAAGCCGAGAGCCATGGCGGGCTGTTCGCCGAGGCCCAGCACGGCTAGTAAGCGTCTGACCTCCTTCGAGACGAGCCGCCGCTTCATGGACGACACCCTGGCCCAACTGCCCCACGCCTTCGCCGGGAAGACCGTGCTGGTGCTGGGCGATGTGATGCTGGACCGTTTCATCTATGGGGCCGTCGATCGCATCTCGCCCGAGGCCCCGGTGCCGGTGATCGCCGTCGAGCGTGAGACGGCCATGCTGGGCGGGGCGGGCAATGTCGCGCGCAACGTCGCGGCCCTGGGCGGCAAGGCCGTGCTGATCGGCCTGATCGGCGACGACGACGCCGGCCGCGCCCTGACCGCCATGCTGGGCGACGAGGCGGGCGTGGAGGCTCATCTGGTCACTGACGCTTCGCGCCGAACCACAGAGAAAGTTCGCTACATCTCCGGTTCGCACCAGATGCTGCGGGTCGACCGGGAGGATCGCGGCCCGGCCGAGCCCGCCGCCCTGTTTGCCGCCTTCATCGAGCGCCTCCCCGCCGCCGACGTGGTGGTGCTGTCTGACTACGCCAAGGGCGTGCTGACCGACGCGGTGACACGCGAGGCCATCGACGCCGCCCGCGCCGCCGGCAAGCCGGTGATCGTCGATCCCAAGAGCCGCAACCTGGCCCGCTATGACGGCGCCACCCTGGTCAAGCCCAACCGCAAGGAAGCCGCCGAGGCCACGGGTGTCATCGATGATAGCGACGAGGCCTCCGAAGAGGCCGGCGCCGCGATCCTGGCCATGGCGCCGGGCCTCCACGCGGCCCTGATCACCCGGGGCGGCGCGGGCATGACCCTCAGCGTGCGCGGTGAGCCGCCCGTGCGCCTGCCGGCCACCGCCGTGGAAGTGTTCGACGTCTCTGGCGCCGGCGACACCGTGGCCGCGACCCTGGCCCTGGCCGTCGCCGCCGGCGCGTCCCTGGCCGATGCTGCACGCCTGGCCAATCTCGCCGCCGGCCTTGTGGTGGCCAAGCTGGGCACCGACGTCGTCACCGCCGCCGAACTGACCGCCCTCGCCCGTTCCGAAGCGGGCGAGCCGGCCGAGGTCAAGATCGCCGACCTGCCCCACGCTTTGGAGATCGTCGCCGGCTGGCGCGCGCGCGGCCAGACCGTGGGCTTCACCAATGGCTGTTTTGACCTGCTGCACCCCGGCCACGTCTCGCTGCTGGACCAGTCCAAAGCCGCCAGCGATCGGCTGATCGTGGGGCTGAACACCGACGCCTCGGTTTCCAAGTTGAAGGGCCCCACCCGGCCCGTGCAGCAAGAGCACGCCCGCGCGGTCGTCCTGGCCTCGCTGTCGTCGGTGGATCTGGTGGTGCTGTTCGATGAGGACACGCCGCTGGAGCTGATCAAGGCCTTCCGTCCGGACGTGCTGGTCAAGGGCGCCGACTATACGGTCCAGACCGTGGTCGGCTCCGACGTGGTGCTGGGCTATGGCGGCAAGGTGCTGCTTGCCGAACTCAAACAGGGCCAGAGCACCACCGCCCTGATCGGCCGGATGAACGCGGAAAACTGAGCGTTGCTATAATAATAGCCACGCAAACGCCTGCTTTCCTTGGGTTAACAGCGTTCAGCAACAGGTTGTTAAGCAAACCGGCGCATCGCTCTTTCGATGCAGCCTGAGCGCAAATGGGCATGAGCGTCGATCGCACCCTTCACCATTTCCCCCTGGACCCCGCCTCCCGGCAGGTGCGTCTGGCTTTGGGAGAAAAGCGTCTGGCCTTCGCCGAGGTCCAGGTTCGCTATTGGGAAGGTGCGGCTGACTTTCTGACCCTGAACCCCTCGGGCGTGACGCCGGTGCTGGTCGAGATCCGCAACGAGCGCAAGACGGTGGTCTGCGAGGTTCGCGCCATCCTCGAACACATCGAGGAGCAGGAACCCGAGCCGGCCCTGCTGGGTCGCGACGCCAGCGAACGCGCCGAGGCCCGTCGCCTGCTGCAATGGTTCGACCGCAAGTTCGACAACGAGGTCAACGGCTTTCTGCTGCACGAGAAGATGGAAAAGCGCCTGCTGCGGCTGGGCGCGCCGGACCTCTCGTCGCTGCGGCGCGGTCGCGAGGCGCTGCGCCACCATCTGGCCTATGTCGACGGCCTGCTGCAGACCCGCGACTGGCTGGCCGGCCGCCGGATGAGCCTGGCCGATTTCGCCGCCGCCGCGCACCTTTCGGTGATCGACTATTTCGGCGATGTGCCCTGGCAGGACTTCCAGACAGCCAAGACCTGGTACATGAAGCTCAAATCGAGGCCCTGCTTCAGGCCTATCCTGGCCGATCGCTGGCCCGGCCTCGCGCCGGCCGCGCATTATGACGACCTCGACTTCTAGTCACCCGAACCAGCTTCTGAAGGACGAGATCCGCGCCGAGGCCCTGCGGCTGGGCTTCCACGCCTGTGGTTTCGCCAACGCGGCCGCGACCTGGCCCAACGGCGCCTGGCTGGCCGACTTCATAGCCGAGGGCTTCCATGGCGACATGGGCTGGATGGAAGAGACGCTGGAGCGCCGCAGCCACCCCACCGCCATGTGGACCGACGCCCGCTCCGCTGTCGTGCTGGGCATGAACTACGGTCCCGACCACGACCCTCTGACGATTCTGGGCCAGACCGACCGCGCGGCGATCTCGGTCTATGCCCAGGGCGACGACTATCATGACGTGGTCAAGAAGCAGCTCAAGCTGCTGGCGGGCTGGATGCACCAACGCTTCGGGCAGGAGGTGAAGGTGTTCGTCGACACCGCGCCCCTGATGGAAAAGCCGCTGGCCCAGCGCGCGGGTCTCGGTTGGCAGGGCAAACACACCAATCTCGTGTCGCGGCCGTTCGGCTCGTGGCTGTTCCTGGGCTCGGTGCTGACCACTCTTGATCTGCCCCCGGACCCGCCCGAGACCAACCACTGTGGCTCATGCCGGGCGTGCCTCGACATCTGTCCGACCAACGCTTTCCCGGAACCTAACCGGTTGGATGCGCGGCGTTGCATTTCGTACCTGACCATCGAGCTGGCCGGTCCGATCCCGGTGGAGTTTCGGCCCGTTATGGGCAACCGCATCTACGGCTGCGACGACTGTCTGGCGGTCTGCCCTTGGAACAAGTTTGCCCAAGTCTCCAGCGAGGCCAAGTTCCATGCCCGCGAGGCGCTGAAGGGACCGGCGCTGGCGGACTTGGCGAGACTGGACAATCCGTCCTTCCGGGCTCTGTTTTCCAAGAGCCCGGTCAAGCGCATCGGCCGCGACCGCTTTGTACGCAACGTCCTCTACGCCATCGGCAACAGCGGCGATGTGGCGCTGATGGGCGTGGTCGAGCCGCTGATGCGCGACCCGGCGCCGGTGGTGCGCGGCGCGGCGGTCTGGGCGGCGCGGCGGCTGGCGGCGGAACGGGCGGTGGCATTGCGGGGGCCGGAGGATGATCCCGAGGTACTGGCCGAATGGTCGCAAATCCTCCCCCGCTAGGGAGAGGATCTTCAACTAGAGCTTCAGCAGATCCTCGATCGCCGTCCGCGCCGCCGAGCCCAGCTCGGGATGCGCCAGCGCCAGGGCGACATTGGCCCGCAGCAGGCCGATCTTGTCGCCGCAGTCGTAGGTGATCCCCTCGTACTCGAGAGCGTGGAACTCCTGCGAGCCCATCAGCTTCAGCATTGAATCCGTCAGCTGGATCTCGTTGCCCGCGCCCTTTTCCTGCGACGCCAGCAGGTCGAAGATTTCGGGCTGCAGGATGTAGCGGCCCGAAATGAACAGGTTGGAGGGCTCCGTTCCCTTCTCCGGCTTCTCGACCATGCCGGTCATGCGATTGAGGCGGCCGTTCTGGCCGTCCAGCGCGACTATGCCGTACTGGTGAGCCTGGCCCGCCGGGCAGGGCTCGACCACGACGATATTACCGCCGACCTGATCATAGGCCTCGATGGCCTGGGCCAGAGCTGAAGTCTTGGCGTGCATGACCATGTCGGGCAGCAGCACAGCGAAGGGCTCGTCGCCGATGATGTCGCGGGCGCACCAGACGGCGTGGCCCAGGCCCAGCGGGGCCATCTGCCGCACGAAGCTCATCTCGCCGGGCTTGGGCAGTTCGTCCAGCAGTTCGTTGAGCAGGTCGGTCTTGCCCTTGGCGGCGAGCGCGGCTTCCAGTTCGACCTGATGGTCGAAATAGTCCTCGATCGCGTTCTTGTTGCGACCGGTGACGAAGACGAAGTGCTCGATGCCGGCGGCTCGGGCTTCCGCCACCACATAGGACAGGATCGGCCGGTCCACGACGTTCAGCAGTTCCTTCGGCGTCGTCTTGGTGCCCGGCAGCACGCGGGTGCCGAAGCCGGCGACGGGAAGGACTGCCTTGCGGACGGGTTTCATGAGCGCCTCATGGGTTTCGCTTGGGGGAGGGTTCTAGGGGGGCAAGTCGCGGAACGCCACCATCGTTCGATGAAATCATGGCTGGCGCGGGGGTTCCGACACGCGGAAGATTGATCTTCGCGCGGGGCCTGCTAGCTGAACCGCCAGATCAGTTCCGGAGGCCTCCATGCATCGCCGCGCCCTTCTCACCCTTCTTGCCGCTGGAGCGACCGTTTCGCTCGCCGGCTGCGGCAACAAGAAAGCCGCCGAGAACCTCGTCGCCGCCGACGCCTTCATGGCCAAAAACGCCAAGGAGCCCGGCGTCGTCACCCTGCCCGAGGGCCTGCAGTACAAGGTCGTCCGCTCAGGTCCGAACGGCGGCATGCACCCGACCCGCGCCGACGAGGTCAAGGTCCATTACGAGGGCAAGCTGGTCGATGGCACGGTGTTCGACAGCTCCTACGAGCGCGGCGCGCCAGCCTCGTTCCCGTTGGACGGCCTGGTGCCGGCCTGGATCATCGCCCTGCAGCGCATGAAAGCCGGCGACGAGTGGATGCTCTATGTGCCGCCGGCCCTGGGCTATGGTGCGCAGGATAAGGGACCGATCCCCGGCAACAGCGTGATGATCTTCCGGATCGAGCTGATCGACGTGCTGAAGCGGTAGATCCTCCCCCCTGAAGGGGAAGATCTGGCTAGACCGACCGGGGCGGGTAGCCCTTGTCGCGCAGGGCGTCGATGATTTCCTGGGTGTGTTGGGCATCGCGGGTTTCGATGGTGATGTCGAATTCCGCGCCCTTGGCCGGCACGTCCAGGGCCAGGCGGTTGTGGTTGACCTCGATGATATTGGCGCCCATCGAGCCGATCACGTGGGCCACGGTCGACAGCAGGCCCGGCCGGTCGTCGCCGACGATGCGCAGGGACACCAGGCGCTGGGCGCGGACCAGTTCGCGGGTCAGGACCGAGGCCAGCAGGCGGGTGTCGATATTGCCGCCGCACAGGATCAGGCCGCACTTCTTGCCCCGGAAGCGTTCCGGATAGGCCAGCAGCGCCGCCAGCGAGGCCGCGCCCGCGCCCTCGGCAATGGTTTTCTCGACGTTGCAATAGAGCGCGACCGCCTGCTCGATATGCGGCTCTTCCAGCAGCAAAACATCGTCGATCAGCGGCCGGGCGACGCCATAGGTCAGCTCGCCCACCGTCTTGACCGCCACGCCCTCGGCGATGGTCTGGCCGCCGCAATGGGCGGTGATGCCGCGCATCTTGGCGGTGAACGAGGGGTACATAGCCGGCTCGCAGCCGATGATGCGGATGTCGGGCTTTAGCGCCTTGGCCGCCGTGGCGACGCCGCTGATCAGGCCGCCGCCGCCGATCGGCACGGGCAGGACCTCAAGATCGGGCACGTCTTCCAGCATCTCCAGGGCGATCGTGCCCTGGCCCGCCATGATGTCGTAGTCGTCGAAGGGGTGGACGAAGGTCAGGCCCTGTTCCTCGCGCAGCTTCAGCGCGTGGGCGTTGGCGTCGTCGTAGGTCTCGCCCTCGATGATCACCGTCGCGCCGAAGTCGCGGGTGTGCTGCACCTTCACGAACGGCGTGGTCCTGGGCATGACGATGGTCACCGGCACGTTCAGGCGCGCGCCGTGATAGGCCAGGCCCTGGGCGTGGTTGCCGGCGCTGGCGGCGATGACGCCCTTGGCGCGCTGGGCGTCGGAAAGCAGCATCAGCTTGTTGAGCGCCCCGCGCTCCTTGTAGGCGGCGGTGAACTGCAGGTTCTCGAACTTAACCCACACCTCGGCGCCGGTAATCTTCGACAGGGTCTTGGAATAGCGGCACGGGGTGCGCTCGATATGGCCCTGGAGACGGCCGGCGGCGGCCTGGATGGCGGCGAGGTCGAGAGTCATGGACAACCTATCTGGACGCGGAACAACAGCGGCGGAAGGGGGGCGTCGGGGCGCGTCTAGCACATAAGGCCAAGCCTCGGCACGCCCTTAGGGCGCAAGGTCCAGCAGGTTTTCTATTGCCGCCCACGCCTCCGGCTCGGACAGCATCGGCGCATGGCCGACGCCCGGAACCTCGACAGAGGCCATGTCAGGCGCGGCGGCGCGCATGCGCTCGACGATGGGCGGGTCGACGAGGTCGGAGATTGCGCCGCGCACCAGCAGCACCGGCCGGTCCTTGGTCAGGGCGCGGAACAGCGGATACATGCCAGGCGCCAGGGCCGAGGCTCCATCCTTGTTCGCGGCGGCCGCCGCCTTGATCGGGGCCGAGATGTCGGGATCGCAGGCCAGGACGTAGCCGCCGTCCTTCTCGTCGAAGGACCGCCGGGCGAAGCGATCCCAGTCGACATCGCCATAGGCCGGGAAGGCCGCCTGGTTGATGCGGCGGGCATAGGCGACAGCCTCATCCCAGGTCTCGAACCGGCTGGCCCCGCCGGCATAGGCGGCGATGCGGGTCAGGCCGACGGGCGACAGTTCCGGTCCTACATCGTTGAGCACCACCGCGGCGATGGCCTCCGGCTTGAACGCGGCCAGCACCATGGTGATCAGCCCGCCCATGCTGGTGCCGATAAACACCGCCCGCTCGATCCCGGTGGCGGCCAGCAGGGCGACGATGTCACCGGCATAGGTTCCCGGGTGGTAGTTCAGCGGCTGCGGGTCCCAAGCCGACAGGCCCCGGCCGCGCACATCGACGGCCAGGACGCGACGGCCCTTGGCGGCGATGTTTGGCGCCAGATCCTCGAAGTCGCGCGCGTTGCGGGTCAGGCCATGGATGCAGATCACGGGCAGGCCAGTAACCTCGCCCACTGGCGCATAGTCGCGGGCGTGCAGCGGCAGGCCTTCGCCGGAGGTCCAGAAGAGGTCGGTGAAGGTCATGCGCGGTTCCTCTTTCAAGATCCTCCCCCTAACGGGGGAGGTGTAGGCGAAGCCGACGGAGGGGGAAGTAGCGGCCTGGTCATTGCCGACTTCCCCCTCCGACCTTCGGTCGTCTCCCCCTTCAGGGGGAGGATCTCAATACGTGAAAGGCGAGTCGATCTCGCTGAGCAGCGGCGCCGCCTCGTCGCGGGCGTTGGCCCCGATCTCGGCGTTGGGGATCATCCAGTCGATGCCGATGGCCGGGTCGCTCCAGCGCACCGCGCCCTCGGCGGGCGGGGCGTAATAGTCGGTGCACTTGTAGAGCACCTCGCACTCCTCGGTCAGGGTGCAGTAGCCGTGGGCGAAGCCCTGCGGCACCAGCAGTTGCTGGCGGTTCTCGGCCGACAGCTCGGCGCCCACCCATTGGCCGTAGGTCGGCGAGCCTTTGCGGATGTCGACGGCCACGTCGAAGATCGAGCCGACCACGCAGCGCAGCAGCTTGTCCTGGGCGTGGGGCGGCTTCTGGTAGTGCAGGCCGCGCTGAATGCCGCGCTTGGTCGAGCGCACGTGGTTGTCCTGCACGAACGGGCGGGTGAAACCGGCCTCATCCAGCGCCGACTGGCGGAAGGTCTCCGAAAACCAGCCGCGCTCGTCGCCATGACGGGCGGGCGTGATAAGCAGGACCTCGGGAATCGCCAGGGGCGTGATTTTCATGATCGCAATCTCCAGGGACAAGCTCGCCACCGATGCCTTCCGCGACCGCCGATGACAAGAGCGCCCAGAGCGCCAATGTGGCCGTCAGCGTGATCATCGTCTCGTATGAGAGCGGTCCGACCCTGGAACGCTGCCTGGCCGGGCTAAAAGCCCAGGCCTTCACCGACTTCGAGATCCTGCTGATCGACAACGCTTCGACCGACGGCGCGCCTCAGGCGGCGGTCGCGGCTGACCCCTCGATCCGCTTCCTTGAGCCCGGCGCCAATCTGGGCTTCGCAGCTGGCAACAATCTGGCGGTGAAGCAGGCGCGGGGCCGCTGGCTGGCCCTGCTCAATCCCGACGCCTATCCCGAGCCGGGCTGGCTCGCCGCCCTGATGGATGGTGTGGCGCGGCATCCGACTGTCGAAAGCTTCGCCTCGCTACAGACTTCGGCCGACGATCCGAACGTGCTGGACGGCGCTGGCGACAACATGACCTCGGCGGGCATTCCGTTTCGGGGCGGTTATGGCCGCAAGCTGCCGGCGAACCCGCCCGAAGGCGAGGTGTTCTCGGCCTGCGGCGCGGCCATGCTGATCGACAGGACGCTGTTCGAGGACCTCGGCGGCTTCGATGAGCGGTTCTTCTGCTACTGCGAGGACGTCGACCTGGGCTACCGCCTGCGCCTGACCGGCCGGACGACCCTGCTGCTGCCGAACGCCCGCGTGGCCCATGTCGGTTCGGCCAGCACCGGCGTGCGTTCGGACTTCGCGATCTTCCACGGCTCGCGCAACCGCGTCTGGACCTTCCTGAAAAACACGCCGCCGCTGCTGCTGTGGCTGACCGCGCCGCTGCACGTTGCGGTGACCTGCGCCCTGCTGCTGCTGCACCTGCGCCGGGGCGACGCCGGGCCGGCTGTGAAGGGGATCAGGGCGGCGCTGAAACAGCCGGCGCTCGATGCGGTGATGGTCGACCGCAAGGCGGTTCAGGCGCGGCGCAAGGTCGGGTCCGGCGCAATCCTGCGGGTGATGTCGATCGACCCGGCGGCGTTCATCGGGCGGCGGTTCGTGATTAGGAAGATGCGCTAAGACCACGTCCCGCTCTTCCCGGCGAAGGCCGGGACCTAGATACAGCCCGAGCGGTTGCGGATGATGCGCCTTCTGACCACGCCAAAGTCAACTATCGCTCAGGGTTCGATCCAGATCCCGGCCTTCGCCGGGAAGATCGGACCTTTTGGGGCTAGATCGAAAGATCCTCGATCAACCGCGCCATGAAGGCCGCGCCGCGCTGCATCTGGCTGATCTCGACAAACTCATCCGGCTGGTGGGCCTGGTCGATAGAGCCCGGCCCGCAGATCACCGTCGAAAAGCCCGCCCCCTGGAACTGCCCGGCCTCGGCGGCGTAGGGCACGACCCGCGCCGGGCCATTGTCGCCGGCCATGCGGCGGGCGAAGGCCTCGGCGACGCCGTCGATCTCGGGGGCAAAGGACGGCGTCAGCGAGCGGCGCTCGACCTTGACGCCGGCCTCCGGCGCGCGGGCCTTCAGCTCGGCGTCCATGGCGGCGGCTCGCGCGAAGAAGTCAGACAGGATCGTCATCGGATCCATGCCCGGCGGGGTGCGCAGGTCGAAGATGAAGACGCATTCGCGGGCCAGGATATTGACGGCCGTGCCGCCATTGACCTGACCGACGGTCAGGGTCGCGCCCTTGGGCGTGAACGGCGAGGCGGGATCAGCCTCGCGCTCCAGCTTTTCGGACAGCTCGACCAGTCCCGCCATCAGCTTGATCGCCGCCATATTGGCCGAGACACCCAGATGGGTGAGGCTGGAATGGGCCTCGCGGCCGGAGACTATCACCCGGAACGAGGCGATGCCCTTGTGACCGCTGACCGCGACCATGTCGCTGGGCTCGCCGACCACCACCAGGGCGGGGCGCGGCAGGTCGCGGGCGATGACCTCGATCATGTCGGGGGCGCCCAGACAGCCCACCTCCTCGTCATAGGAGAAGGCCAGATGCACCGGCCTGGAGAGCGTCGCAGCCGCCAGATCTGGCACAGCGGCCAAGGCTAGGGCCAGGAAGCCCTTCATGTCACAGGTCCCGCGCCCGTAGAGCCTGCCTTCCTTCTCCGTCAGCACAAACGGATCGGTCGACCAGGGCTGGCCGTCGACCGGCACCACATCGGTATGGCCCGACAGCACCACCCCGCCCTCGGTCCCCGGGCCGATGGTCGCCAGCAGGTTGGACTTGGTCCCGTCGGCATTGGGCACCCGGCAGGAGGGCACGTTCAGATGGGCCAGATAGCCCTCGACCCATTCGATGAGTTCGAGATTGGACAGCCGCGAGGTGGTGTCGAACGATACCAGCTTGGCCAGGAGGTCGATGGCGCGGTCGGACAGCGCTTCGGAGGAGGATGCCATGAGACGAGCCTAGACCCGTCCGCGCGCCGCTGCCTAGCCGGGCGCGACAAGATCGCTGACCTTGTTGAGCCACGAGGCATGCTCGTGCCCAAACCTGGCTGATTTCCGCTCCCGGCGAGCGATTTCATCCTCGCGCGGCGGGGCTCACCGCTTTTCTTCGGCGCGCCGAGCCTCTAGAGGGAGCGGACCATGATCCTGACCCTCTCCTGTCCCGACCAGCGCGGCATCGTCGCCAAGGTGTCCGCCTTCCTGTTCGAGCGCGGCTGCAACATCCTTGACGCTCAGCAGTTCGACGACCAGGAGACCGGTCAGTTCTTCATGCGCGTGGTGTTCGACACCAATAACGCCGACCGCGACGGGCTGCGGGCCGACTTTACGATCGTGGCTACGGCCCTGTCGATGAAATGGACGCTGCGCGACCGCACCGACCGCTATCGCGTGCTGATCCTGGCCAGCAAGTTCGACCACTGCCTGGCCGACCTCGTCTATCGCTGGAAGATCGGCGAGCTGCCGATGGACATCGCTGGCGTGGTGTCGAACCACCCTGCCGAGACCTACGCCCACGTCGACCTGACGGGTTTTCCCTTCCATCACCTGCCGGTGACCAAGGAGACCAAGTTCGAGCAGGAAGCGGCGCTCTGGAAGCTGATCCAGGAAACCAGGACCGACATCGTCGTTCTCGCCCGCTACATGCAGGTGCTGTCGGACGGCCTGTCGGCCAAGCTGGCCGGGCGCTGCATCAATATCCACCACTCGTTCCTGCCGGGCTTCAAGGGCGCCAAGCCCTATCACCAGGCCCATGCGCGCGGCGTGAAGGTGATCGGCGCCTCGGCCCACTATGTGACCGGCGACCTCGATGAAGGCCCGATCATCGAGCAGGACGTCGAGCGCATCAGCCACCGCGATACCCCTGAAGACCTGATCCGCAAGGGTCGCGATATCGAACGCCGCGTCCTGGCCCGCGCCCTGCGCTATCGCCTGGAAGACCGGGTGCTGCTGAACGGCCGCAAGACGGTGGTGTTCACAGACTAGGCTTGGCGGGTTGCGCCAAGAGGGATTTGTGAGCTACGGGGCGAGCTTAAGTCGTTTCCGGAACCTGGCATGTCTCGCAATCTTCGTATCATGGTCACCGGCGGCAGCGGCTTCATCGGCTCGGCGGTCTGCCGCTATCTGGCCAGCCTGGGCGACGCGGCGATGCTCAATTTCGACGCCATGACCTATGCGGCGTCCGAGGCCAGCCTCGCCGACCTGCGCGGCCACAACAGCTATACCTTCGTGAAGGGCGACGTAGCCGACGCCTCCGCCGTCGCCCAAGCCATCGCCGAGTTCAAGCCGACCCACATCATGCACTTGGCGGCCGAGTCGCACGTCGACCGCTCGATTACCGGTCCCGGCGCCTTCATCCAGACCAATGTCATCGGCGCCTATGTGATGCTGCAGGCGGCGCTGGAATACTGGCGGACGCTCGATAGCGCGGCCGCGCAGGCCTTCCGCTTCCACCACATCTCGACCGACGAGGTGTTCGGCAGCCTGGGCGCCGAGGGGCTGTTCTCCGAGGCCACGCCCTACGATCCCCGCTCGCCCTATTCGGCGTCGAAAGCCTCGTCCGACCACATGGTCCGCGCCTGGCATCACACCTATGGCCTGCCGGTGGTGGTCTCCAACTGCTCCAATAATTACGGCCCGTATCACTTCCCCGAAAAGCTGATCCCGCTGGTCACGCTGAACGCCCTCGAGGGCAAGCCGCTGCCGGTCTATGGCAAGGGCGATAATGTCCGCGACTGGCTCTATGTCGACGACCACGCCAAGGCGCTGGTGCTGATCGCCACGAAAGGCGTGGTCGGCGAAAGTTACAATGTCGGCGGCCGTAATGAGCGCACCAACCTGGAGGTCGTCGAGACGATCTGCGATCTGCTCGACGAGCTGCGCCCGCAAGCGGGGCTGAAGCGCCGCGACCTGATCACCTTCGTCCACGACCGCCCCGGCCACGACGCTCGCTACGCCATCGACGCCACCAAGCTGGAAACCGAACTGGGCTGGAAGGCCGAAGAGAACTTCGACACCGGCCTGCGCAAGACCGTCGAATGGTATCTGGACCGCGAGGACTGGTGGCGACCGCTGCGTGAACGCTATGACGGCCAGCGCCTGGGCCTGAAGACCGCGTGATGCCCTCCCGCAACAAGAAGGGTCCCCGGATCGCGCTGTTTGGCGCCAACGGTCAGCTGGGCCAGGACCTGTCGGCCATCGCCGCGACGCGCGGCCTCGATCTGATCGCCCTGCAACGTCCGCGGTTCGATGCGACCGATCTGGCCGGACTGCACGCCGCCCTGGCGGATCTGGATTTCGATATCGCCGTCAACAGCGTCGCCGTCACCCGCGTGGACGACTGCGAGAAGGACCCGGCTCCGGCCGTCGCCATCAACGCCCATTTCGCGCAGGCGCTGGCCAAGGCGTGCGCCGCAAGGAAGGCCCGGCTCGTCCAGGTTTCGACCGATTATGTGTTCGGCGGTCAGGCCTCGCGCGCGCCCCTGGACGAAGACGCCGCGCCGGCTCCGATCAATGTCTATGGCGAGACCAAGCTGCTGGGCGAAACCCTGGCCCGCCAGGCGCACGATGACGTCATCGTCGCCCGCGTGGCCTCGCTGTTTGGCGTCGCTGGCGCCAGCGGCAAGGGCGGCAATTTCGTCGAGACCATGATCCGTTTCGGCCGCGAACACGGGGCGCTGAAGGTGGTGGCCGACCAGATGATGTCGCCGACCAGTTCGTGGGACGCGGCCGAGGCGATCCTGGACCTGATCAGGATCGAGGCCACGCCCGGTCTTTATCACGTGGTCAATTCCGGCGCGGCCAGCTGGCACGCATTCGCCAGCGCCATCATCGACCGGGCGGGCGTTTCCGCGACTGTTTCGCCGATCCCCACCACCGAGTTCCCGACCCCGGCCCGACGCCCGCCCTACAGCGTCCTGGCCAACGCCAAGGTCGAAAAGGCGCTGGGCCGATCCATGCCGGCATGGCAAGACGCTCTCGACAAATATTTGACGGCCAAAGGTCACCGACAGACGTGACCGGCCCTCTAAGTAGATGAATTAGAGCCTTTTTAGACGCTTCATATGATTCCATATGAAGCTAAAAGGCTCTGCGGGGCAGTAGGGGTACTATTTCCATGAAGGGCATCATCCTGGCGGGCGGCTCGGGCACGAGGCTGCATCCGGTGACTCTGGGCGTCAGCAAGCAGCTGCTGCCGGTCTTCGACAAGCCGATGATCTATTACCCGATCTCGATCCTGATGATGGCGGGCATCCGCGATATCATGATCATCAGCACGCCGCGCGACCTGCCGCTGTTTCAGGGCCTGCTGGGCGACGGCTCTGGCTGGGGCGTCAATTTCGTCTATGCGGTCCAGGCCGAGCCCACCGGTCTGGCCGACGCCTATCGCATTGGCGCGGAGTTCGTCGGCAATGGTCCCTCGACGCTGATCCTGGGCGACAACCTGTTCTACGGGGCCGGCCTTGGCCGGATGCTGGAAGGCGCGGCGACCCGCGCCCAGAACGGCGCATCCGTTTTCGCCTATCTGGTCAAGGATCCCGACCGCTATGGGGTCGTCGAGTTCGACGACAACAACCGCGCCGTCAGCATCGAGGAAAAGCCGGCACAACCGCGCTCCAACTGGGCGGTGACCGGTCTCTACATGTACGACAACAAGGTCGTGGACTACGCCCGCGACCTGAAGCCGTCGCCACGCGGCGAGCTCGAGATCACCGACATCAACCGTATCTATCTCGAAAACGGCGCCCTGTCGGTGGAGCGCATGGGCCGGGGCTTT
Source organism: Caulobacter sp. DWR1-3-2b1 (assembly GCF_049895765.1). Taxonomy (NCBI): domain Bacteria; kingdom Pseudomonadati; phylum Pseudomonadota; class Alphaproteobacteria; order Caulobacterales; family Caulobacteraceae; genus Caulobacter; species Caulobacter sp. DWR1-3-2b1. The sequence goes on along the minus strand of NZ_JAFCSZ010000003.1, from coordinate 236,792 downwards.
GCCTGGCTCGACACCGGCACCCACGACAGCCTGCTGGAAGCCTCCGAGTTCGTGCGGGCCATCGAGCATCGCCAGGGCTTGAAGATCGGCTGCTGCGAGGAGGTCGCCTACCAGAACCGCTGGATAAACACTGACCAGCTGCTGGGCCTGGCGCACGACCTGCAGAAGTCGCCCTACGGCGCCTATCTGCGCTCGATCGCCGAGAGCTGAACACAGGTCTTCTGGCCGCGTCGGAGCTCGCCATTGGCCGTTGTTCCAGGCGCGCGAAAGGGCTGAAACACCGAGAAGAATCAGCGGGCGGGGGCCGCCGGATGAGATGTTTCCCAAGCTTCAAAGGCCTGTTAAGAAGGCCCCCGCTTCGACGGAGTGGAATATTGGTGCGCTCGGTTCGCCGCCACCCTGTTTGCGAGAGTTTCCGGATTTGTCTGCCGTCAACAGGAATGACTTCTGAATGAGCCTCTTCGGAAGTTTCAAGGCCGCCGCGCTGGACCTGTATCGTGGCGTTCTGCTGGCGCCCCTGTGGTGGCGGGTCAGCGTCGAGCAGACCGTGACGCGCTACCGGCGCAGCCTGCTGGGTCCGGTCTGGATGGCCAGCACCACCCTGGCCACCGCCTTTTCCCTGGCCATCGTGTTCGGCTCGATCTTCGGCGGCAACACCGCCGACACCCTGCCCTTCATCATGATCGGCGTGGTCGGCTGGTCGATCACCGGCGGCATACTGCCGGAGATGGCCAATACCTTCGTCAACGCTGCGGGCGTGATGCAGGTGCGCAGCCTGCCGCTGAGCTTTCACGCCTTCCAGCAGATGAGCAAGATCTTCATCAACTTTTTGCACCAGATCGTCGGGCTCTGGCTGGTGCTGATCGCCATGAAGCTGGCTGTGGTTCCGCACTGGACCCTGCTGTTGAACATGCCGATCGCTCTGCTGACCGGCCTGTTCGTCAGTATCCCGCTGGGCATGATCTCGGTGCGTTTCCGCGATATCAACTATATGGTGTCCTTCATCGCCCAAGGCCTGTTCATGCTGACGCCGGTGTTCTGGCGTCGCACCCAGGTCTCCGAGGAGATGCGCTGGATCGTGGACTTGAACCCCTTCGCTCACCTGCTTGAGATCGTCCGTCAGCCGTTGCTGGGCAATCCGGCGCCGATGCACGACATGCACGCGTCGCTGGCGTTCCTCGGCGTGGCGGCGGTGATCACGTTGATCAGCCTGACCCTTGTCCGCACCCGCGTCGTGTTCTGGCTCTAAGCACATGAACAGTTCCATCGAACTCACCGACGTCACGCTCGACTACAACCTCTACAGCGTGCGCGCCCAGTCGCTGCGCAACACCGTTCTGAACATGGCTGTCGGCGGCCGCCTGATCCAGGCCGGCAAGGACGTGACCTACGTCCGGGCGCTGTCGAATGTCAGCCTCAAGCTGGGGGACGGCGATCGCCTGGCCGTGATCGGCCACAACGGTTCGGGAAAGACCTCGCTGCTGAAGATCCTGGCCGGCATCTATTCGCCGACCCAGGGCAAGGTGGACGTCCGTGGGCGGATCAGCTCGATGATCTCCATCTCGGTCGGACTGGATATCGAGGCCTCGGGCCTGGATAACATCCGCAACCTGGCCATGATGCAGATGATGTCGGACCGCGAGATCAAGCGCCGCATGCCATCGATCGTGGAATTTTCCGGCCTGGGCGCCTTTGTCCACATGCCGCTCAAGACCTATTCGGCCGGCATGGTCGCGCGCCTGACCTTCTCGGTGGCCACCCAGGTCGACGCCGACATCCTGATCATGGACGAGTGGATCAGCGCCGGCGACGCCGACTTCCAGAAGCGGGCGGCCGACCGCCTGAACAACATGGTCGACTCGGCCAAGATCGTCGTTCTGGCCACCCACGACTACAAGCTGGCCGCCAAGGTCTGCAACAAGGTCATGACCATGGAGTCCGGCGTGCCGACCTTCCTTGGGACCACCGAGGAATGGCTCGCGAGAAGCAGCGCCGCGTGAGCGAGCGGCTTCCCGCGCCCCGGAAGGCCATCGAGCCGACCGGATCGCCCGGCCAGTTCAGGGCCCAGACCTCCGACGCGGAGATGCTGTTTCGCCTGACCCGGGCCGAGCAGCCCAGGTTCGACGACATCGCTTCGGTCCGCGTGACCGTGAAGATCCGCGCGCTTGACGGTCAGATCGACGCTCCGGCCATCCTGGTCGACTGGGGCGACGGCCTGGCGCTGGCGACTCCCATGGCGCTGAAGCGGCTCGGTGAGGACGCCTATGTCGTGGTGGCTCACACCAATGCCGGCGCCCTGAGCCAGATCGTGCTTCGCCCGTCCAGCACGCCTTGCGTGTTCGAACTGACCGCATTCCAGGTCGAACCGGCGGCGGAACCGGCGGCGGGCGCCCCTAGGCTGTCGGCGCCCCGCCAGCTGCTGCGGGCCGCGCTTCGCCGACTGTCGCCCGGCGCCGCACGCGGGGTGCGAGTTGTCTTGAGGACGCTGCGCGATCCGAAAAACACGATGCGCCTGGCCCGTCAGACGATGAGAAACCGTCGCCAAGACCCTTGGCGCGACTCCTACCAGCACGCCTTCAACGTAGCGCGCCACGCTTTCAGCTCTCAATTCGCAGCCCCCGCGCTGACCCCCCCGCCGCGTGCAGATGCTGCGCCCAAGGTTCTCGCCTTCTACCTGCCGCAGTACCACCCCTTTCCAGAGAACGATCAGTGGTGGGGCAAGGGCTTTACCGAGTGGACCAATGTCGCCAAGGCGACGCCGCAGTTCGTGGGTCACTACCAGCCCCGCCTGCCCGGCGAGCTGGGCTTCTATGACCTTCGCGTGCCGGACGTGCTGCGGGCCCAGGCGACTATGGCCGGGAACGCCGGCGTGGACGCCTTCTGCTTCCACTACTACTGGTTTGGCGGAAAGCGCCTGCTGGAGCGCCCCCTCGACGCCTTCGTCGCCGATGCCGAGATCGATCTGCCGTTCGCCCTCTGCTGGGCCAACGAGAACTGGACGCGGCGCTGGGATGGCGACGAGAGCGACGTTTTGATGGCGCAGAACCATTCGCCGGAAGACGACCTGGCTCTGCTCGACGATCTGGCCCGCTACATGGCCTCACCGCGCTATGTCAGGGTTGGCGGCAAACCCCTGCTGATCGTCTATCGCCCCGACATACTGCCCGACGCCGCAGCCACGCTGGAGCGCTGGCGTGTACGGGCGCGCGAGCTCGGCATCGGCGAACTGTTCGTCCTGTGCACCAACGCGTTCGGCTTCTCGGCCTATCGCGACGCCGGCTTCGACGGTCTGGTCGAGTTTCCGCCCCACGCAATATCGCGGAACGAGATCACCGAGACGGTCGAACGCCTGAACCTCGATTTCGCTGGCCGGATCTACGACTACGACGCTGTCGTCGAGGGGCGAATCGAAACCCTGGAGCGTCGCGAGGATCCTCGGATCTATCCCGGCGTGATGCCTTCCTGGGACAATGAGGCCCGCAAGCCCGGCTGCGGCAATATCTTCCATAACGCGACGCCGCAGCGGTTCCACGACTGGGCGACCGCCGCCCTGGCCTGCACCACCCGTCTAGCGCCGCCGGACGAGCGGCTGGTCTTCGTCAACGCCTGGAACGAGTGGGGCGAGGGCGCCTATCTGGAGCCCGACCGCTGGTTTGGTCACGCTCCGGCCCAGGCCCTGCGCAGCGCCGTCGCCAACCAGGCGCCGGCCACGGCGCGTCAGCATCCCGCCGTCCTGGCGTCGCGAGAGGCGCCCAGGGTCCATGACGCGGTCGTGCTGTTCCACATCTTCTACGCGGACCTGATCGACGATCTGGCCGAACGCCTGGCGGCGTTGCGCGACAGGCTGGACGTCATCATCACCTTCCCGGACCAGTGGCCCGGCGCGACGGTGGACGCCCTGGCGCGCGCCGTACCCGGCGCCGTCCTGGTCCCGACGCCCAATCGCGGACGCGACGTCGAGCCCTTTCTGGTGGCGCTGGAAACGGCCCGGGCGAAGGGTCACACCATCTTTTGCAAGGCGCACACCAAGAAGTCGCCGCACCGCTCCGACGGGGCGGCGTGGCGCGATCGGTTGCTCAATGGCCTGATGTCGCGCGAGAAAGCGCAGGCGGCCCTGGCGGCGTTCGCCGGGAACCAGCGGCTGGGGCTGTCGGCGCCGGCCAGCAGCCGCATGACTTTCAACGAACCGGGCGTCATGACCCACAACACCGATGGCGTGGCCGGTCTTTCGCGCCACCTGGGCTTCGACTACGGGCCCGACACCGCCTTCCCGGCCGGGACGATGTTCTGGGGCCGGGTCGCGGCGTTTGGCGTTCTGGCGGGCCAGACCCTGTCGTTCGAACCCGAGCTTGGCCGGGTCGATGGCACGCTGGCCCACGCCCTCGAGCGCGCCATGGGCGCGATCGTGGAGGCGGCGGGCTATCAGGTCAGCTGGGACCTCTGAGATTGAGGCGGCTCGAAGCCGCCCCGCTCAGGATCAATTGGCGGCTGCGGCGGCCACAGCCTCGGCGGTGATGCCGAATTCCTTATAGAGTCGCTCGAACGGGGCGCTGGCGCCGAAGCCGGTCATGCCGATGAAGGCGCCGTCCTCGCCGATGAAGCGCTCCCAGCCCTGACGGATGCCCGCCTCGACCGCGACGCGCTTGGCGGCCGAGCCGATCACCGCCTTGCGGTATTCGGCTGGCTGTTGGTCGAACAGCTCCCAGCACGGAACCGAAACCACGCGGGTCGGCTTGCCCTGGCCTTGCAGGATGTCGCGCGCGGCGACGGCTACGCCGACCTCGGTGCCGGTGGCGAAGATCGTCACCGCCGCTTCACCGCCCTCGGCGGCCAGCAACTCGTAGGCGCCCTTGGCTGACAGGTTCTCGCCGGCCGAACCGCGCACGCCCGGAGTCTTCTGGCGCGACAGGGTCATGACCGACGGCGTCGCGGTCTGTTCCAGGGCCAACTTCCAGCACTCGGCGGCCTCCACCGCGTCGGCGGGACGGAAGACCAGGAGGTTCGGAATGGCGCGCAGGGAGGCCACGTGCTCGACCGGCTGGTGGGTCGGGCCATCTTCGCCCAGGCCGATGGAGTCGTGGGTCATCACGTGGATGACTTTCGCGCCCATCAAGGCGCCCAGGCGGATCGCCGCGCGGCTGTAGTCCGCGAAGGCCAGGAAGGTGCCCGAATAGGGAATGACGCCGCCATGCAGGGCCATGCCGTTCATCGCCGCGGCCATGCCGAACTCGCGCACGCCGTAGTGGACGTAGCGGCCTGCATAGTCGGGCGTATCGAACGCCTTCATGCCCTTGACAAAAGTGTTGTTGGAGCCGGTCAGGTCGGCCGAGCCGCCGATCATCTCCGGGATCGAGGGCGTCAGCTGCTCCAGCGCCGCGCCGGAATGAACGCGCGTGGCGTTGGCCGGCTTGGTCGCCGCCATGTTGGCGATGTGGGTGTCAACGGCCTCGAAGGCGTTGTCCGGCAAGGCGCCCGACATGGCGCGCGTAAACTCGGCGGCGTTGGGCGAGGCCTTCAGGCCCGCCTCCCAAGCCTTGCGGACGCGGGCGCCGCGACGGCCAACGCTCTTCCAGGCCGCAGCGATGTCGTCCGGCACCGTGAACGGGTGGGCGTCCCAGCCCATGGCGACGCGGGAGGCGGCGATCTCGCTGTCAAACAGGGTGTAGCCGTGGCTGTGAGGATCGCCTTCCTTCGGACCCGCGCCTTTCGAGATCAGCGTCTTGCACGCGATCATGGTCGGGCGGTCCTGCCGGGTCGCCCAGCGCAGGGCGGCGGTGATCTTGCCGTGGTCGTGGCCGTCGACGACCTTGACCGCCCAGCCGGCGGCCTTGAAGCGCGCGACCTGATCGCCGGTCTCGGAGATGGTGGCGACACCGTCGATGGTGGTGTTATTGTCGTCGAAGAGGACCGTCAGGTTGGACAGCTTCAGGCGGCCGGCGATGCTGATAGCCTCATGGCTGACGCCCTCCATCAGGCATCCGTCGCCGGCGATCACCCAGGTGCGGTGATCGACGATGTCGGAACCGAAGCGCGAGGCCAGATGCGCCTCGGCCATGGCCATGCCGACCGCGGTGGCCAAGCCCTGGCCCAGCGGGCCGGTGGTGCACTCGACGCCGGGCGTGTGGTGCACTTCTGGGTGGCCGGGGGTCAGCGAGCCCCACTGACGGAAATTCTCGATCTCCTTCATCGTCACGGCCTTGAAGCCGGTCAGGTGAAGCAGGGAATAGATCAGCATCGAACCGTGGCCCGCCGACAGCACGAAGCGGTCGCGGTCGGCCCAGTCGGGCTTGCTGGCGTCGAACTTCAGGAACTTGCCCCACAGAACGGTCGCCACATCGGCCATGCCCATCGGCATGCCCTGGTGTCCGGACTTGGCCTTGTGGACCGCATCCATGGAAAGGACGCGGATCGCGTCGGCCATTTTGATGGGCGAAACGGGCATGGGCGGTGTCTTTGTTCGTTATGTTTTGCAGGGCTGCGCGAGGCGCGAGGTCGCACGATGACTCCCGTGGGTCAAGACGCGCGGCGCTAGGCAAGACCGTCCGGACACGTTATAGCTGGACCCAGACTTATGCTCAATTTCAGCATAACCTCGAAAGGTCGCCCGCTTGACGAACCTCCCGTTCTTCTCGCCCTACCGCCACGGCTTTGTGCGGGTCGCCACGGCGGTGCCGAAGGTCAAGCTGGTCGATCCGGCCGCCAACGCCGTCAGCGTCCTTGATCTAGTGCGCGAGGCCGACGCGGCGGGCGTGGCCGTGCTGGTTTTCCCGGAACTGGGCCTGACCGGCTATTCGATTGATGACCTGCTGCAACAGGACGCGCTGCTCGACGCGGTCGAGGCAGCCATCGCGACCCTGGCCAGGGCAAGCGCCCAATTGGCCCCGCTGTTCGTGGTCGGGGCGCCGTTACGGGTGGATGGCCGGCTCTACAACACCGCCGTAGCGATCCAGGGCGGCAAGGTGCGGGGCGTGGTCCCCAAGAGCTTCCTGCCCAACTATCGCGAATTCTATGAGCGCCGCTGGTTCACCCCCGGCGCCGGGGTGGTCGGCAAGACCGTGACTTTAGCTGGCGAAGCCGTTCCGTTCGGGACCGATATCCTCCTGCGCTCCGGCGGCGCGGCGCCGTTCACGGTCGGCGTCGAGATCTGCGAGGACGTCTGGACGCCCACCCCGCCCAGCACCGCCCAGGCCATGGCGGGAGCCGAGATCCTGCTGAACCTGTCGGCCAGCAACATCACCATCGGCAAGTCCGAGACCCGCCGCCTGCTCTGCGCCAGTCAGTCGGCGCGGGCCATCGCGGCCTATGTCTATTCGGCGGCCGGGGCGGGCGAGAGCTCGACCGACGTCGCCTGGGACGGCCATGCCGACATCCACGAGATGGGCCACCTGTTGGCCGAGACCCCGCGCTTCTCGACCACCGCGGTGATGGCCATGGCCGATGTCGATGTCGAACGTATCCGCCAGGAACGCATGCGGGTGGTCAGCTTCGGGGACGCCTCGACCCTGGCCCCGCCCGCAACGCCGTTCCGGATCGTCCCGTTCGACTTCACCCCGCCGAAGGGTGAACTGGCCCTGGCCCGCTCTGTCGAGCGCTTTCCGTTCACGCCGTCCGACCCGGCCAGGCTGCGCGAAAATTGCTACGAGGCCTACAATATCCAGGTCCAGGGCTTGGCCCGCCGCGTCGAGGCCTCAGGCTTGAAGAAACTGGTCATCGGTATCTCCGGCGGCCTGGACTCGACCCATGCCCTGATCGTCGCCGCCAAGGCCATGGACCAGTTGGGCCTGCCCCGTACCAACATCCTGGCCTACACCCTGCCCGGCTTTGCGACCTCGGACCGCACCAAGTCCAATGCCTGGGCCCTGATGAAGGCCATGGGCGTCGGCGCCGACGAGATCGACATCCGCCCGGCCGCCGAGCAGATGCTGAAGGATCTCGACCACCCCTATAGCCGGGGCGAGGCGGTCTATGACGTGACCTTCGAGAACATCCAGGCGGGCCTGCGCACCGACTATCTGTTCCGCCTGGCCAACCACAACGGCGGGTTGGTGGTCGGCACCGGCGACCTGTCCGAGCTGGCCTTGGGCTGGTGCACCTATGGCGTCGGCGACCAGATGAGCCACTACAATCCCAATTCGGGCGTGGCCAAGACCCTGATCCAGCACCTGATCCGCTTCGTCGCGGCCTCGGGCGACGTGGATGAAGCGACCGCCGACTTGCTGGAAGACATCCTCAATACCGAGATTTCGCCGGAGCTGGTGCCGGGCGAGCAGGTGCAGGCCACCGAGAGCTTTGTGGGGCCCTACGCCCTGCAGGACTTCAACCTCTATTACCTGACCCGTTACGGCATGAGCCCGTCGAAGATCGCCTTCCTGGCCTGGACCGCCTGGCACGATGCCAGCGCCGGCGGCTGGCCGGTCGGCACGCCGGACGCGCCCCGCAAGGCCTATGACCTGGCGGAGATCAAGCGCTGGCTGGAGCTGTTCCTGAAGCGGTTCTTCGCCAACCAGTTCAAGCGCTCGGCCATGCCCAACGGCCCCAAGATCTCGTCCGGCGGCGCCCTGTCGCCGCGCGGCGACTGGCGGATGCCCTCGGACGCGACCGCCGACATCTGGCTGGCCGAACTGCACGCCAATACGGCGGTCTGACGAAAACCGGCCCCTCGCGCGCCTGCGTCGGAAGATCGTTAAGATACCCGTGCTAGTTGACCGTCAGGCCTCGGATGCGGGGCGAGCAAGGTTGGGGGCTTTGTGAGCGCGATCTATCCTGTGATCCTTTGCGGCGGTTCGGGCACGCGGCTGTGGCCAGCGTCCCGCGCCGACCAGCCCAAGCAGTTCCTGAAGCTGATCGGCGAGACGTCCAGCTTTCAGGATACCGTCCTGCGCGTGAAGGACCTGCCCGGCCGCGCCGAGATCGTCGTCGTCACGGGCGAGGCCATGACCGCCTTCGTCCTGGCCCAGACCGCCGAGATCGGCGTCGAGGTCACCGTGCTGATCGAGCCAGAAGCCCGCGATTCCGCGCCCGCTGTGGCGGCGGCCGCCGCCTATGTCCAGTCGCGCGATCCGGAGGGCGTGGCCCTGATGCTGGCCGCCGATCACTATATTGCCGAGCCGGAGATCTTCGCTGAAGCCGCTGTAACGGCCGCCCGCGCCGCGTCCGCGGGCTGGATCGTCACCTTCGGAGTGAAGCCCACCAGCCCCGCCACCGGTTTTGGCTATATCCGTCCGGGCCAGGCCTTGCTGGACGGCAGCGTCAGCGCCGTCGCCGCCTTTGTCGAGAAGCCCGACCGCGCTACAGCCGAACGCTACGTCGCCGACGGCTATCTGTGGAACAGCGGCAATTTCGCTTTCAAGGCCGGCATGCTGCTGGGCGAACTGGACGCCTTCGAGCCCACCGTCTCGAACGCAGCCCGCGCCTGCGTCGCCGCCCTGAAGCTCGACGACGGCGTCGCCCGCCTGGACAAGGCCGCCTTTGGCCAGGCCGCCAAGATCTCGCTCGACTATGCCGTGATGGAGCGCACCCAGAAGGCCGCCGTGGTCCCCGCAGTCTTCTCCTGGTCGGACCTGGGCGCCTGGGACGCGATCTGGGATGCGGCGTCGCGCGACGCCGCCGGCAACGCGGTCTTCGGCGACGGGACCCTGATCGACAGCCGCAACGTGCTGATCCGCTCGACCGGCCCCTTCGTCGGGGTGATCGGCTGCGAGGACCTGGTCGTTGTGGCCGAGCCTGACGCCATCCTGGTCTGCCGCCGCGACGCCAGCCAGTCGGTCAAGGCCCTGGTCGATGGCCTCAAGCGTGACGGGCGATCCATCGCCAGCGGCCGTGACCGCGAAGGCGCGCCGCGACGCGTTCTGGCCACCGCGACGGGCGTCCAAGTCGAGCAATGGACGCTGAAGGCCGGCGAGACCGTCGAACTGCCCATCGGAGCCGTTCAGGTGCTGGACGGCGAGGTGGCAGGCGTCGGCGCCTATGCGGCCTTCGCTGCCGCCACCACCGCGACGGCCACAACCGCCGCCACCCTGCTGGTCACCCGGCGGCTGTGACCGCCCGGTCCAGCTCGGCGATGGCGCAGACGATGTGGTAGAACGAGGAGGCTGGGGCGGCCTCCTCGACGAAGGCGCCATCGGGCGTCAGCTTGTCGCGCCACAGGCCCGGCAAAGGCGTGCGCAGATATTGCAGCAACCCTTCCGCACCCTCGACCGCCACGCCCCACCAGCGATCCTCGCCGGTGATCTCGGCGGCCAGAACCCCGGCCTTGATGCGCTCGGTCTGGGGCCACAGGCGGGCGCCGTTGTCGTGGGCGGTCATGTCGTCAAGCAGGGCGTTGATGGCCACGCCGCGTTCGGCATCACAGCCCACCCGCTCTGCCAGATCGATCATCCGCAGCGCCGCCGCAGCGGCGTCGGGACGGTCGGCCAGCTTGGCCCAGCGCAGCAGCAGCCATCCCCATTCGTACTGGTGACCCGGTTCCCAGATGCGGCCCTCGACGCCGGGGGCGGAGCCCCATTTGTCGTCGAAGAACTCGCGGAGGGCGCCGGTGTCGGCGGCGATGAATTTGGACAGCGCCAGCTGCGCGATCATATCGGCCAGATCGCGCCATTCGGGATCGTCGCCATCGATTTCCGTCCAAGCCAGGCTGGCCTCGAACAGGTGCATGTGCGGGTTGGACTGCAGCGGCAGGGTCGGCGGCGCGGTCTCGTTGAAGCCGCCCAGCGGATGGCGCAGCGTGGCGTTCAGCCGGTCGCGCACCGAGATGGCGATGGCCTTGAGGTCCTCGCGGCCCGTCACCGCAAAGGCGTTGGCCAAAGCAAACAGCGCGAAGGCCTGGTCATAGAGCGGGGCTGTGTCATCCAGCACGATACCGCCCGAGCCGACGAGAGTGCGGAACAGACCATCGGGTTTGCGATAGGCCTCCAGATAGTAGGCCAGGCCATGTTCCACGGCCTTTTTCCACGGTCCGGTCCAGCCCAGCTTGCCGGCGGCCGTGAACGCATAGATCTGGCGCGGCAGCACCCGGCCCCGACGGGGCGAGTCCGGCGCTTCGCCGGACTGCTCGATCTTCTCGAAAAAGCCGCCGCCCTTGTGATCCGCCCCGACCTTCCACCACAGCGGAAAGGCGGTTTGCAGCGCCCAGGTCTTCAGCAGGTCGCGAAGGCGAACGGCGTCGTTGAAGGCGTCAGTCATCTCGGGCGCTCCGGCTGAAGGGGTTTTCTAGGACAAGTCCTAGGGCCGCGCCAAGACAGCGACTTGTTGCAAAGCCCGCAGAAGCGATAAAGCTCGCTGCATGGACACTCCGCCGCCCCTCCGCGCCATCTTCTTCGACCGGGACGGCGTGCTCAATATCGATCACGGCTATGTCGCCGATCCGTCCAGGCTGGACTGGATCGACGGCGCGCGCGAGGCGGTGGCCGCCCTGACCAAGGCCGGCCTGAAGGTGATGGTCGTCACCAACCAGTCGGGGATCGGCCGGGGCTTTTTCGAGGAGGCGGCCATGCACGGCTTCCACGCCGAGATGCAGGCCCAGCTCGAACCGCTGGGCGGCCGGATCGACGCCTTCTATTTCGCGCCTCATCATGAGAACGCCGCCATCGACGCCTATCGCGTCACCGACCACCCCGACCGCAAGCCCAATCCCGGAATGCTGTTGCGAGGCCTGGCCGAATTTGACTTGGCGCCCGCCGAGGCGGTGATCATCGGCGACAGGTCCAGCGACGTCGAAGCCGGCCGCCGGGCCGGCATGCCGGGCCATCTGTTCCGCGGCGGCGACCTGCACGCCTTCGTCGTCTCGGTGCTGGGCGACCGCGTCCCAAGCCTGAAATGACCCTGAAGGTCCTGCAGTTCGGCGCCACCGGCCAGGTCGGCCAGGCCCTCACCGCAGCGGCCAGCGACGCCATTGAACTCACCGTCCTGTCGCGAGCCGAGGTCGATCTGGCCGACCCCGCCGCCATCCATGCCGCGATCCTGGCCGCCGACTGCGACCTGATCTGGAACGCCGCCGCCTTCACGATGGTGGACACGGCCGAGGCTGAACCCGAGGCCGCCTTCGCGGTCAACGCCGCTGCGCCGGAAGCCATGGCGCAGGCCTGCGCCGAACGCGGCATTGCCTTCGTCCACCTATCGACCGACAGCGTGTTCGACGGCGAGACAGACCGCCCCTATGTCGAGACCGACGCCGCCGAGCCGATCAGCGTCTATGGCCGCTCGAAACTGGCCGGTGAACAAGCAGTGCTGGCTCGACCGAAGACGACCGTGCTGCGCGTCTCCTGGGTGTTCTCCCCGTATGGCCGGAACTACGTGTCGTTCATGCTGAACCTGGGTCGCACACGCGAGGTGCTGAAAGTCGTCGCCGACCAGTATGGCAGTCCGACCGACGGCGAAGCCCTGGCCGGTTTCATGGTCGCCAGGGCCGCCCGCTGGGCCAGCTCCGAGCCGGCGGATCCAGCCTTCGGCCTGTTCCACTTCGCCAATGCCGGCGAGACCAGCCGCTACGACTTCGCGAAAGCCGCCATCGCCCGCGATCCGCTGACCCACGCCCGGCTGGAACCGACCACCCAGGGCGCCTTCGCCGAGGCCGCCGCCCGCCCGCCACGCTCGCCGCTGGACAGTTCGAAGCTAGCCGCGACCTTCGGTTTCATGCCCCAGTCCTGGAAGCCGGCCGTCGAGCGGGTCGCCGACCAGCTGGTCCGCAACGGCTTTTGAAGTCTCCAATGCTGGCGCGCAGCGGCCCGTCGCGATAAACCGGGCCAAACCCCATAAAATTCAGCGCAAGAGTCCCATGCAGATCTTCCTCGACAGCACCGACACCAAGGTCATCGCCGACCTGGCCTCCACCGGCCTCGTGGACGGCGTGACCACCAACCCGACCCTGATCGCCAAGTCGGGCCGGCCGATGCTGGAAGTGATCGCCGAGATCTGCGACCTGGTGCCCGGCCCGATCAGCGCCGAAGTCGCCGCCACCACCGCCGACGCCATGATCGCCGAGGGTCAGAAGCTGGCCGGCATCGCGCCGAACGTGGTCGTGAAGATCCCGCTGACCCGCGACGGTTTGATCGCTTGCGCGGCCTTCGCCGGCGAGGGCATCTCGACCAATGTCACCCTGTGCTTTTCCGCCACCCAGGCCCTGCTGGCCGCCAAGGCCGGCGCGACCTACATCTCGCCCTTCATCGGCCGCCTGGACGATTACGGCTTCGACGGCATGGACCTGATCCGCGACATCCGCACGATCTACGACAATTTCGGCTACGAGACCGAGATCCTGGCCGCCTCCGTGCGCCATGTCGCCCACGTCAAGGACGCCGCTATCGTCGGCGCCGATGTCGTCACGATCCCGCCATCGGTGTTCAGCGACCTGTTCAAGCACCCGCTGACCGACAAGGGTCTCGAGCAGTTCATGAGGGATTGGGCCGGCACCGGACAATCCATCCTCTAGGGCGATCCATAGGGCGGCGCTGGGTTCGCCTGGCGCCGTTCATATGATCACTGATTATTTCGCTCACGCGAACTGTGTTCGCATTTGCGATCTCGTGCGTTAGGGTGATGTCAGCCACAGGGGAGACCGTCATGGTCCCGACCGACGCCACCGCCGAGATCCGCCTCGCCGACTCCGACGAGGCCGCCAGCTTCTCGGCCTTCGTCCAGGGCTTCCTGTCGGCCAACGGCTTTCCGTTCGTGATCATTCACGACGCGCCCCAGATCGCCGGCCAGATGCGCCGCGTGGTCTTCGAGGACGCCGGGACCAGCCGCAAGTTCGCTCAGGAATGGGTGCGCCTGCGCGGCACGCTGGGCCAAGCCTAGGCTTTTTCCGAACGGAAAAGGCTCCTCCGGGCATTGAGCGCTTCCTGGTCGCCGAACCGGGGCTGCTTGGGCGGGAAGCGCTCCCTTCCATTCTTTCGCGAACCGCGCCTATCTAGGGAAAATCGTTTCTTCTTGACGCGGAGCTGCGCCATGAACGACCCCAAATCGGCTGTTCCCACCCCCTATCTTCCCCCTGTCGTGGGTTCCGCCCTCGACCTGATCGGCAATACGCCGATGGTCGAGGTCAAGAACCTCGACACCGGCCCCTGCCGCCTGTTCCTGAAGCTGGAAAACCAGAACCCCGGCGGCTCGATCAAGGACCGCGTGGCCCGCGCCATGATCGAAGCGGCCGAGGCCGACGGCCGGCTGAAGCCCGGCGGCACGATCATCGAGGCCACGGCCGGCAATACGGGCCTGGGCCTCGCCCAGGTGGCGATGCTGAAGGGCTACAAGCTGATCCTGATCGTTCCCGACAAGATGGCGCGGGAAAAGATCCTGCATTTGCGGGCCATGGGCGTGGACGTGCGCCTGACCCGCAGCGACGTCGGCAAGGGCCACCCGGAGTATTACCAGGACATGGCTCAGACCGTAGCCCAGTCGATTCCCGGCTCGCTCTACGCCAACCAGTTCGAGAACCCGGCCAATCCCCACGCCCACGAAACCACCACCGCCCCCGAACTGCTGACCCAGATGGGCGGCGACATCGACGCCATCGTGGTGGGCGTCGGATCAGGCGGAACCCTGACGGGCGTCGGCCGGTACATGCAGAAGCACTCGCCGAAGACCCAGATGGTGCTGGCCGACCCGGTCGGCTCTATCCTTTGCGACTATGTGGCCACCGGGACCTTCGGCGAGGCCGGCAGCTGGATCGTCGAGGGCATCGGCGAGGACTTCATCCCCGACAATGCCCAGATGGACCTGGTCTCCAAGGCCTATTCGATCAGCGACCGCGAGAGCGTCGACACCGCCCGCCTGCTGCTCAAGAAGGAAGGCATCCTGGCCGGCTCGTCGTCGGGCTGCCTGCTGGCGGCGGCGCTACGCTATTGCCGGGAACAGACCGAGCCGAAGCGCGTGGTGACGCTCGTCTGCGACACTGGCTCCAAGTACCTAACCAAGATGTTCAACGACTTCTGGCTGGCGGCCCACGGCTTCGACGGCCGCGAGATGCATGGGGATCTGCGCGACCTGATCGCCAAGCGCTATGTCGACGGCGGGGTGGTGGCCATCGGTCCCGACGACACCTTGCTGACCGCCTATAACCGCATGCGCTCCAGCGACGTCAGCCAGCTGCCGGTGGTCGATCATGGCAAGCTGGTGGGCATTCTCGACGAAAGCGACATCCTGGCCGCGGTCGAGGACGACGACCGCGACCTGCGGTTCAAGACACCGGTGGGCAGCGCCATGACCCGCGCGGTCAACACCCTGCAGTCCACGCGAGGCGTGGACGCCCTGCCCGAGGTCTTCGACCGCGACGAGGTGGCCCTGGTCTGCGAGGGCGAGCAGTTCCTGGGGGTGATCACCCGGGTGGACCTGATCAATCACCTGCGGATGGCGGGGTGACTGTTGCGGACATGTTCTCGCGGAGTCATGCTAGGATGAGGATCGGAGAAGGTTGCATGTCCCTGCAAGTCCAGTTGCCGCCCGCCCTGGAAAAATTCGCCCAGGATTGCATCGCCGAAGGCCGCTACGACGATGTCGATGCTGTAGTAAAATCCGGTCTGCGCCTGCTTCAAGTTCAGGAAGAGCGCCGGCGACGTCTGAATGCCTCACTCGATGAGGCGATCGCCGAGTCAGACCGCGACGGCTATGTCACGATGGAACAGATGATGGCGGAAATGGACGCGATCATCGAGGCGGCCGAAGCCGCTGAATTGCTCGAAGCCAAGTAGGCGCCTCCGGCGATCCTGACGCGCCACGCGCAGCGGGACATGTTGGCGGCGACCCATTTCATCGCCGGCGACGGCCCGCGAGCCGCACGTAAATTTCAGGCGACGATTGGAGCCTTGCTCGTACGCATCGGTGATTTTCCAGACATTGGTGTTGAACGTGCAGATCTTGTCCGATCGCCTTACCGGGTCGCGATCATTCATGGATTTCCCTACCTGGCGATCTATCACCCCGCCCATCGACCGCCACGGATCGCCCGAATTATTCATGGCTCCCAGGATTTGACGACGATCCTTGAAAGCCTGCCGCTGAACGACGCCTAACCCGAAAGCTCCGCATGACCGACATCCCTGGCAAGAACCGACTGGCCTTCGACACCCGCACGATCCATGGCGGCCAGTTCCCCGACCCGACGACCGGCGCGGTGATGGTGCCGATCTACGCGACCTCGACCTATGTTCAGTCCAGCCCCGGTGAGCACAAGGGTTTCGAATATAGCCGCAGTCACAACCCGACCCGGTTCGCTTTCGAGCGCTCCATCGCTGATCTGGAGAGTGGGACGGCGGGCTTCGCCTTCGCCTCGGGACTGGCGGCGGCCTCGACGATCCTCGAAACGCTGGACAGCGGCGCGCATGTGATCGCCAGCGACGATCTCTATGGCGGCTCGTTCCGGCTGTTCGACAAGGTGAGGAAACGCTCGGCCGGGCTGAAGTTCAGCTTCGTCGACATGGGCGACCTGGCAGCCATCGAAGCGGCCATCACGCCCGAGACGAAAATGATCTGGGTGGAGACCCCCACCAATCCGATGCTGCGGCTGGCCGATCTGGCCGCCATCGCGGGCCTCGCCAAAAGGCGCGGCCTGATCACCGTGGCCGACAACACCTTCGCCAGCCCCTATGTGCAGCGGCCGCTGGAGCTGGGCTTCGACATCGTCATGCACTCGGCGACCAAATATCTGAACGGGCACTCCGACGTGGTGGCCGGCGTCGCCGTGGTGGGCGAAAACGCCGAACTGGCCGCCCAGATGAAGTTCCTGCAAAACGCGGTCGGCGCAGTGCTGGGTCCCTTCGACAGCTTTCTGGCCCTGCGCGGGGTCAAGACCCTGGCCCTGCGCATGGAGCGGGCCTGCCAGAGCGCCCTGACCATCGCTAGGTGGCTGGAGGCCCGGCCCGACATCGAACGGGTGATCTATCCGGGCCTGGAAAGTCATCCGCAGCATGAACTGGCCAAGCGCCAGATGCTCAATGGCTTCGGCGGCATCATCTCGGTGGACGTCAAGGGCGGCCTCGCGCCAGCCCGTCGGATGCTGGAGCGCACGCGGCTGTTCACCCTGGCCGAGAGCCTGGGCGGGGTCGAAAGCCTGATCGAACACCCGGCCATCATGACCCACGCCTCGATCCCGGCCGAGCAACGCGCAGCCCTGGGGATTTCCGACGGGCTGGTCAGGCTTTCGGTGGGGATTGAGTCTTGCTCGGACCTGATTTCCGACCTCGAAGCGGCTTTGGCAGCTTGAAGAGGTGATGCTCGCCTTCGCCGGGCATGGCCGGCGAGGGATCCACCGCCTTGGTCGGGCGCGGCGGCGGCAGGTCGTCGCGCGCCGCGTTCTCTGACAGCAGATGGGCGGTGAGCATCAGGTCGGTCTTGACCGAGGCGTGATCCTCCCTGGCCGTCCAGGCGCGAATGGCGGCCTGGGCGAAGGCTTCCGACAGGTCGGTGACCTCGATCTGGACGGCCGGCTCCTTGCGGATGCGCGGATCGCCCTCGGCCCGCTCGCGCAGGCGTTTCAGCACCGCGACCAGATCGGTCTTCAACGGCACCTTAAACAGCACGTCGACCCGCCGGGTACGGTGGGCCGAATAGTTCAGGATCACATCGCCGAACACCTTGCTGTTGGGGATCATCACCTTGACGTTGTCGAAGGTGGCGATCTCGGTGAACAACAGGTCCAGCGACTTCACCGTGCCGATCCGGGTGACCGTCTCGATGGTGTCGCCCACCCGATAGGGCCGAAACAACAGGATCATCACGCCGGCCGCCACGTTGGACAGGGCCCCCTGCAGGGCCAGGCCGATGGCCAGCGAGGCCGCGCCCAGCACCGCGATGATCGAGGTCGCCTGTACGCCCAGCTGCTGCAGCACCGCCACCAGACCAACAACCACGATGGCGTAGCGGACCAGTGAGGCGCCGAAGGTTTCCAGGATCTGGTCGGGATTGTTGCGGTGGACGCGGCCCAGGGTGCGCCGCACCACGCTCGCCGCCCAGCCGGCGATCCAGAAGGTCAGGCCCAGGATCAGGGCGGCGACCACCAGATTGACCGCCACCTGGCCCAGCCAGTCGAGCCCGTGGGCCAGCATGGCCTCGTCGGCCTTCACATTGGCGAGGTCGGGCAGCTTGGGAGCGGGCGGAATCAGGCTCGGCTTGGTCATGGCGCTCTCGATGGCGCCCCCGCCGCGGGCGGTCAACGACAGGCTGGCGGAGCCGTTTCTTCATGCCCTGCTTCGCCCTTGCGAAACAGTCGGTTACATCAATTGGCTCGAACTTGAGCTGAACCGTCTCTAAGAGCCGCGCCCATGAGCATGCCCTTCATCGACCTCGCCGCGCAGCAGCGCCGGATCCGTGCCAAGATCGACGTCGCCATCGCCGCCGTGCTCGACAGCGGCGCCTATGTGATGGGTCCGCAGGTCCGCGAGTTCGAGGCCAAGCTCGCCGCCTTTAGCCAAGCCAAGCTCGCGCTCTCCTGCGCCAACGGCACCGACGCCATCGCCCTGCCGCTGATGGCCTGGGGCGTGGGCAAGGGCGACGCGGTGTTCTGCCCGTCCTTCACCTTCGCCGCGACGCCGGAAGTCGTGCCATGGGTCGACGCGACGCCGGTCTTCGTCGACGTCCTCCCGGACACCTTCAACCTCGATCCCGCCAAGCTGGAGGCCGCCATCGCCGGGGTAAAGGCCGAGGGCAAGCTGACGCCCAGGGTGGTGATCGCGGTGGATCTGTTCGGCCAGCCCGCCGACTATCCGGCCATCAAGGCGATCTGCGACCGCGAGGGGATGAAGCTGATCTCCGACAGCGCCCAGGGCTTTGGCTGCACGCTGAACGGACATCACCCGCTGCACTGGGCCGACGTGGCCACCACCAGCTTCTTCCCGGCCAAGCCTTTGGGCTGCTACGGCGACGGCGGGGCGGTGCTGACCAACGACCAGGACCTGTGGGACCTGATGGACAGCTTCCGCGTCCACGGCAAGGCGGTGGCCCCGGACTTGGTGGGCCGCACCTTCGACCACGACACCAAGTACCTGAACACCCGCATCGGCATGAACTCGCGACTCGACACCATCCAGGCCGCGATCCTGATCGAGAAACTGGCCATATTCCAGGAAGAGATCGACCTGCGTCAGGTGGTCGCCGACCGCTACGCCGAAGGCTTGGCCGGCGCCGTGCTTGCGACGCCCAAGGTCATAGACGGCGGCGTCTCGGTCTGGGCTCAATATGTGATCGAGCACGAGAACCGCGATGGCCTGGCCGCCCAACTGAAGACGCAAGGGATCCCGACGGCGGTCTATTACCCCGTGCCGATGCACATCCAGGCGCCCTATGCAGCCTTCCCGCGCGGCTCCGGCGGCCTGCCGGTGACCGAGGCCAAGGCCGAAACGGTGCTGGCCCTGCCGATGCATCCGTATCTGGGCGAGGCCGACCAGCAGAAGATCATCGACGCGATCCGCGCCTTCAACGGCTGACACTGGCCCCCTCCGCGCCTGCGGCGCTCCTCCCCCGGAGCGGAAAGATGAAACGCGCCGACCTCATCTTCCCCCTACGGGGGGAGCGCGACCGCAGGGCGGTCAGGGGGGGCGAGTAACGGGCAGACCTAGTCCAGCATCCGCTCCAGCGTCTGAAGTTCATCCGCCTCGCGCGACGGCTTGTCCCAGCGGATGCGGTTGATGCGCGGAAAGCGCATGGCCACGCCGGACTTGTGCCGGGTCGAGCGCTGCAGCCCCTCGAAGGCCACCTCGAACACCAGGCCAAACTCCAGGTCGGCCCGCACCGAACGCACCGGGCCGAACCGCTCGACGGTGTTGTCACGCACGAACCTGTCGATCTGCTTCAGCTCCTCGTCTGTGAAGCCGAAATAGGCCTTGCCCACCGGGGTCAGGGTCCGGGCGCCCAGATCGTCCTCGCGCCAGACGCCGAAGGTATAGTCGGAATAGAAGCTGGATCGCTTGCCATGGCCGCGCTGGGCGTACATCAGCACCGCGTCGATCAACCGGGGATCGCGCTTCCACTTGAACCACGGCCCCTTGGGCCTCCCAGGCTCATAGAGGCTGTCGCGGCGTTTCAGCATCAGGCCTTCCGATAGCCGCGCGTCGCCCTCCGGCGGCTCGGCGCGCAGGGCGGTCAGTTCTTCCCAGGTGTTGAAGGGCTGTAGCGGCGAAAGGTCGATGCGGGGGCTGGCGATACGGGCCACGAAGGCCTCCAGCCGCGCCCGGCGCTCGACGAAGGGCAGCGACCGCACGTCGGTCTCGCCGTCCAGCAGCAGATCATAGGCCCGGATCGCCGCCGGGAAGGCCACCAGTTGCTTGGCGTCCACGCTCTTGCGGTTCAGCCGCTGCTGCAGGTCGCCAAATGGCGCCAAGGCTCC
Source organism: Caulobacter sp. DWR1-3-2b1 (assembly GCF_049895765.1). NCBI lineage: Bacteria > Pseudomonadati > Pseudomonadota > Alphaproteobacteria > Caulobacterales > Caulobacteraceae > Caulobacter > Caulobacter sp. DWR1-3-2b1. The sequence continues at coordinate 216,484 of NZ_JAFCSZ010000003.1, read as the reverse complement.
ATCGCGGATCACCAGCAGCTCGCCGTCCAGCGCCCCGTCGAAATCCAGCGCCGCCAGCACATCAGGGAAGGTCGCCGAGATGTCGTCGCCGGTGCGGGTATAGAGCCGCCGCTCGCCGCGCTCGCTGACCGCCTGCACCCGGATGCCGTCCCACTTCCATTCGGCGACATAGGCGGCCGGATCGAGCTTGGCGAAATCGACGGCCTCGTCGATGGCCTGGGCCAGCATCACCGGCCGGAAGCGTCCCGGGGCGTCGGGCGAGGGTCGTTCAGAGCGGCCTTCCAGCCAGGCAAAGAGGTCGCCGTAAGGCGGCTCAAGCGCGTGCCAGACCTCCTCAATCTCACCGATCTCGACCTTGCCGAGATTGGCGCAGGCCTGCTTGGCCAGCCGCGCCGACACCCCCACCCGCAGACCGCCAGTCATCAGTTTCAGGAGAGCCCAGCGCCCGTCGGCGTCGAGGGCGTCGAGCCAGCCCTCGATCAGCCGCTGGACCTCCGATCGCGAAGCGCCGCGCAGGGCCTCGATCACTTCGGAAAGTTCCGGCTCGCGGTTGGCGCCGGGCCGCGAAGGCCAGGCCAGGGCGACGGTCTCGGCCAGATCGCCGACATAGTCGTAGGACCAGGCGAACAGCTGGGCGTCCATCCGCGCCTCGATGGCCTTGCGGATGAAGGCGGGCTTGGCGGCGGAGAACGACAGCGCTCCAGTCAGGGCCGCGAGAGCGAAACCCCGGTCCGGGTCCGGCTGGCCTCGCAGGAAATCCTCGATCAGGGTCAGCTTGGCGTTGCGCGAGCTGGTCAGGGACAGCCGGTCCAACAGGTGGGCGAAGGCGCGCATGGACATCGAACGCCTCGCCCCCGCTTCCGGTTCAGCTGCCGCGGGCTTCGTCGAGCTGGCCCAGGATCATGATCTTCTGCCAGATCTTGCGGCCCAGGTCCGAGGTCAGGGTCTCGATGTCATTGACCGCGGCGACGATGACCGGGTCGTCGGTCTCGCCGGCATAGAGCGCCGCCAGCTTGGCGGTCAGGGCCAGCATCTCGGCGCAATAGTCCAGATAGCGGGCCAGCTGGAAGCGGTTCATCTCGCGCACCGGCGAGGACGGCGTGCGCGGCCCCAGCACCAGGGTCGGATCCTTGGTCAACTGGTGCATGTCGATGACGTGGGCGAAGGAGCGCAGCTCGTGCAGGGCCTTTTGCACCCGGCCGCGCTTCCAGCGGGTCTCCAGCGAGACCAGGAACCAGGCGGCCGCGCCCGACAGCAGGATTAGATTGACCGCCGGCTCCAGGCCCTGGGCCAGTTTCAGGGCGTCGGCGCCGCGCAGGGTCGACAGCCAGTCCAGCCGGGCGATCAGCGCGATCTCGGCGACGATGGCGACCAGCACCACGACCAACACCAGAGACCGCAGGCCCAGATAGGGCCGCGACAGTCGCCGGGCCCTCTGGGCTGTGGTTCGGGCCGTGACGGTGAGCTGATCGCAGACCTGGGCCAGACCCGCGTTCGGAAAGCGCTCGGCCACCCGGACCCGCAGATGGTCCAGCGTCTCGACCACCTTGGCGGCGTCGAGTTTGCGCGCCCCGTTGTCCCTGGCCATCGGCGTCCCCCGTCTCGCCCCACATTCCCCGGGGGCGACGCTAACACGGCCATGGCGCTTGCCGTCAATTCAAACAGATGTTTAGATCGAGCATCGGAGACCGGCCATGACCTTCCAGCCGCCAGAGCCCTTCACGCTTCACACCCGCCACAGCCCTCTGACCACACCGTGGGAGCCGATCTATGCGGCCATAGGCGACGACCGCTGGAGGCTTGGCGTCGAGATCCGCGAGCCCCACACCAATTCCCGCGGCGCCCCCCACGGCGGCCTGATCGCCGCCCTGGCCGACAACGCCATGGGGTTGTCGTGCGGGGTGCTGCTGAAGAGCCTAGACATCGCCTCCAGCGGACTGGTCACCGTCTCCCTGGCCGTCGACTATCTGGGCGCGGCCAAGCTTGGCCAGTGGCTGGAATTCGACACCGACTTCATCAAGCCCGGCAAGAGCCTGTGCTTTGCCGAAGCGACGGTGCGGGCCGACGGCAAGCCGGTGGCGCGGGCCCATGCGACGTTCAAGGTGGTGGGGGCTTAGGGCGGGGTTCAGCTTTCGACCTGTAGCGGACGCTGAAGCAGTCAGTTGGTGGGGCCGCTGATAACTCCGGAGCCCTTTTAGGAGACTGACACTCCGCCTATGGTGGAGCTGCCGCGGGTCGGCCATTTTGCGTGGGCATCTGGCAGCTTAGGGGAGCGCAATGAACCTTTCCGCCGGCACAATCGGACTTCTCGCTGCCGCCCTTCTTGCGGGAGCGATATCCGGAATGCTCCCCAACAGTCTAGCTAAGATGGCGCTGCAGTTAGTGTTGGCGATATGCGCGGCCATCGTCGGATGGAGATTGATTCAAACGGCTAGTCACCGGGACGGCAACGAGCAAGTCGCAAAGGAGCGCCTTGCCTGGGATTTTTACGCTGCCCTCTATGTTATCGGTGGTCTCATCGTAGCCGCAGGACTGTTCAACGTTACACGGCCCGTGCTGCGTCGCGGCGGAGTCGAAGATCCTGGTTTTTGGATCACCAGTGGCATCGTGTTGGTGGCAATCGGCCTACCCCTCGTTCTGATTGGATGGGTGCGCGGAAAGCGGTGATGTCCGCCACCCATAACGGACATCTGGCGCGCCCTTGCGCCGAGCCAGCCTTAGATCTCTTGGAGGCTACAGCTTGCTGGTCTGGAAAGGTCAGTCAAGGACGGCTTCGCCGCCGCGAAGCGGCCGCCCGGAGGGCGCTGTCGGCGGAGTGACCTTTCCAGACCAGCGATCGTCTCGCCATGAGATTTAAGGATGGCTCCCTCTCGCGGGCGAAGGTAGGCGGGGCGCCTGACTGAGACCTTCTCCCAGAGGGAGAAGGAGCGGCCCGCCGCGTAGCGGTGGGAGGATGAGGGGTTTGCGAAGCCCTTCCGGACAAGGCAGGGGCTTTGGGTGCGAGGGCGGCTGGCGGTGTAACCCCTCACCCTCCCACGCAAGCGTGGGTCCCTCCTCTGCCTCTGGGAGAGGGCTGAGAGTATGGGGATAGGCTGTGCTGTATCCCCGCTCTTCTCAGAAAAAATCCCAACCTCATCAGTGTCTTGTAAAAATCTTCATCGCCCCGATCCTCGGCGCTGAAACGTCCCTTATTCTCAGTGCTGTCCCCGTCGCAGGGGGAGGGCGCTTGGTACCGGCCTGATGCGGCGACGGGTGATGAAGCTGAGCGGGGCCGCGACGCCCTGGAAGGCGGGTCGAGGTGTGCGGGCTGTCTCAGAAGGACGGCGCAAACGCTGAGTGGCTTGTCGGCCGGGCGAGCGCGGGTTGAAGAGGGCGGGGGTCAGAAGCCGCCTATCGCACATCGTCGGCGTCGAGACGGATAGCCGATCGACGAGATGCGCGCCCGTCTGGGGGTTAATTGGGAATCAGAGCTGAAACTCACGCTCGTGTGCCCCGATCCTCACGGTCAAGAACAGCTTGGCGAAGCGGACAGGTCGAACCGCAACGCAAAAAACACATCACGGTCATCCGGGTTCGCCCCGGCCGCTTCGCGCCTCCCCAACCCACTTGCAGCCAGTTTGGCGCGAGGCCGAAAAGCCGTGTCCGCCAAAGATCCTCTCCCTGCGGGAGAGGTGTCGGCCCCCGGATCCGGCCACTGGCAGGTCCAAGGATAAACTCAGCCGACGGAGAGGGGCTGCCATGAACAGAACAGACTTCCCCTCCGGCGCTTCGCGCCACCTCCCCCGACAGGGGGGAGGATACCTACTCCCCCTCCTCCTCGTCATAGCCGACCAGCCGCAGCGCCCGCGCCGGCAAGCCTTCAAGCTCGCACCAGCGCAGCAGGGCCTCTTCCCGGCCATGGGTAATCCATACCTCGCCCGGGCGAAGCTCCGACAGCGTGTCGGTAAGCTCGTCCCAGTCGGCATGGTCCGACAGGATCAGCGGCAGCTCGACACCCCGCTGCCGGGCCCTTGCCCTCACCCGCATCCAGCCGGATGCGAAACAGTCGACCGGATCGGCGAAGCGGCGCGACCAGCGGTCGGCGATGGCCGAGGGCGGGGCGATGACGATCTGGCCGGCGAATTCCTTTTTCGCCTGACCGGTGGTGGCCGGCAGCAGAGGCCCCAGGTCGACGCCATGGTCGCGATAGAGCGCGTTCAGCCGCTCCAGCGCGCCATGCACATAGATCGGCTGATCCCAGCCGCCCTCGCGCAGCAGCCTGATCACCCGCTGGGCCTTGCCCAGGGCATAGGCGCCGACCAGGTGGGTGCGTTCGGGGAATTGGGCGACGCTGGCCAGCAGGCTGGCGATCTCGCCCGTGTCACTGGGATGGCGAAACACCGGCAGGCCGAAGGTGGCCTCGGTGATGAACACGTCGCACGGGACAGGCTCGAACCGCGCGCAGGTCGGGTCGCGGCGGCGCTTGTAGTCGCCGGACACCACCATGGTCAGGCCCTTCCACTTCACCACCGCCTGGGCCGAGCCGAGGACGTGTCCCGCCGGGACCAGAGTCACCTCGACGCCATTGTGGGTGAAGCTGGAGCCATAGGGCACGGCGTCGCGGCGACCGGCGAAATCCTCGCCATAGCGGACGGCCATGATCGCCAGGGTCTCGGGCGTGGCCGCCACGACGCCATGGCCGGCCCTGGCATGGTCGGCATGGCCATGGGTGATCACCGCCCGGTCCACAGGGCGGACAGGGTCGATATAGAAGTCCCCCGGCGGGCAATACAGGCCATCGGGCCGGGGACAGAGGAGGTCTTCAGGCTTGATCACGGTGGATATCACAATGCGCGGGCTGCTAATCCTATCCCATGATGGACGATGAAACCCTGCGCCTGATGGCGAAGACCATGAACGAGGCCAGCCCGCAGTCGCGCGCTCTGGGCTTCACCCTCGTGGAGATCGGCGGCGGCGCCGCGACTCTGAAGGCGCCCTATCGCCCCGAAATGGTCGGCGATCCCGAGACGGGCGTGATCGCCGGCGGGGTGATGACCACCCTGCTCGACCACACCTGCGGCCAGGCCGTGCACGCGGCGATGGAGACCTGGAGCCCGATCGCCACCCTGGACCTCCGCATCGACTATATGCGGCCCGCCGAACCGGGACGCGACGTGCTGGCTCGCGCCCATTGCTACAAGCTGACCCGCTCCATCGCCTTCGTCCGCGCCGTCGCCTATGAGGACGATCCCGAAAATCCGGTGGCCACCGCTCAGGCGACCTTCATGATCGACACCGGCGCCGGCCGGGAGCCGGGCGCCAATCTGAAGCCGTCTCGCGCCGCAGACCCGGGCGCCAAGACCGGGGGAGACGCCGCATGAGCGACGCTGATGACATCCCCCTGGTCGCCGTGCTCGGCGCCATCCCCTATGCCCGGTTCCTCGGGATCTCCGCCGAACTGGCCGGCGACGAGATGACCGCCATCCTGCCGTTCTCGGACCACATCGTCGGCAATCCGATGTTGCCGGCTATCCATGGCGGAGTGCTGGGCGCCTTCATGGAGATGACCGCTCTGGCCCAGCTGACGGTGGCTGCGCCGCTGAAGCGTCAGCCGCGCACGGTGGATGTCTCGATCGAGTATCTGCGCTCGGGCCGGCCGGTGACCACCTATGCACGGGCCAGCATCAAGAAGCTGGGCCGGCGGGTCGCCAATGTTCACGTCGAGGCCTGGCAGGATACCCGGGCCGCGCCGATCGCCACGCTGCGGGGCATCTTCCTCGTCGCGCCCAGCGAGGGCTGAAAATGGCACGGGTTTCGCGCGGCGGACGGGGCGGCGGGAAGGCGGTCCGCAAGGGTGATCTGCCGTCGAAGACCTGTCTGACTTGCGGGCGACCGTTCACTTGGCGCAAGAAGTGGGAAGCTGTCTGGGAAGAAGTGAAATATTGCTCGGATCGGTGCCGAAACCAGAAGATTACACCGCCGTAATCCAGGTTATCGATGGCAATGTTTCTTAAAAAGCCTTCATGAAGCAAAGGTAACGGGTGTTCACCAAGGGCCGCGCCTATACCCCTTTTCACCGGACGCGAACAACCGCGCCGGACACCAAAAGGGATCAAGACCATGACCACCAACAGCAATTCTTTCGCCGGCTTCGCCACCTTGGTTCTCGCGGTTCTGCCGCTAGTCGTTATCGTCGGTTCGCTCGCCACGAGCTTCTGAATGATCGCCGCGTAACTCCACCGGGTCTATCGCCCCGAGGCCTCGAAGGCCTTACGGGCCGCCCGGTGGAGAATGGCGTGACGCTGCGCCAAACGATCGATGTCGGCGTCGTATCCGCCGCCGATTACCCCCGCCACGGGGACGCTTCTCTCCAGACAACAGCCCAGGACAAACGCCTCGCGCCGCGCGAGCCCCTCGTCGCTCAGGGACAGACGCCCCAGCTTGTCGTCCGCGTGCGGATCGACACCAGCGTTGAAGAACACCAGATCCGGCCTTTCCCGCTCCAGCAGCGCCGGCAGGATCTCCGCCAGCTTTGCCAGATAATCCGCATCGCCCGTTCCGTCGGCCAGATCGATATCCAGATCGCTGACCGCCTTGCGGGCCGGGAAGTTCTTCTCAGCGTGCATCGAGAACGTGAAGACGCTGGGATCGCCTTCGAAAATCCGCGCGGTGCCGTCGCCCTGATGGACGTCGAGATCCACCACCAGCGCCTTGCCGATCGCGCCCTCGGCCAACAGGCGCCGGGCCGCCACAGCGGCGTCGTTGAACACGCAGAACCCCGCCCCGCTTTCGGACGAGGCGTGATGGCTGCCACCGGCTGTGTTGCAGGCGATCCCGTGCTCCAGGGCCAGCCGCGCGGTCAGCAGAGTCCCGCCCGTCGCCGCCCGGGCCCGAATGCCGACGGATTCGCTGTTGGGCATGCCGATCCTGCGGACGATGTCGGCCGGCAAGGACAACTCCAGCACGCCGCGCACATACTCTTCGGTATGGACCAGCCGCAGGGTCTCAACGTCGACCAGTTCCGGACGATGGAATCCGTCCGGCCCTGGAAGGCCCTCGGCCAACAACAGCGCCGCGAGCCGCGAGAACTTGTCCATCGGAAACCGGTGCCCCGCCGGCATCTCGGCGCGGAAGGCGGGGTGGTGCACGATGGGCGCTGACATCGGCAAACGATGGCGATCGCGACGGGTTGACGCAAGGTCGCGTCTTGCCCCCGCGTCGCTTGGGGAATAACCCATCGTCATGCAGACGCCCGACAACCTCGCCGACATCCTCGCCCTCGAAGCCATCGAGGTGAACCTGTTCCGCGGCACCAGCCCCAACGAAGGGATGCCGCGCATCTTCGGCGGCCTGGTCATCGCCCAGGCCCTGTTGGCCGCCTACAAGACCGTACCCGAGCGGATCTGCCACTCGCTGCACGCCTATTTCATCCGGCCCGGCGACGTGACGGCGCCGGTTCTCTACGAAGTCGAGCGGGCCCGCGACGGCGGCACCTTCACGACCCGGCGGGTGGCGGCGATCCAGCACGGCGAGCAGATCTTCAACCTGGCCTGCTCGTTCCAGACACCCGAAGAGGGCTTCGAGCACCAGTCGACCATGCCCCCGGCGCCCGCGCCGGACGCCGTGCCGACCGAGGGCGAGTTCCTGCGCAGCCTGGGCGACCAGGTCCATCCCAAACTTCTCGCCTTCCTCGCAAAGCCGCGTCCGATCGAGATCCGCTGGATCGATCCGCAGAACCCGATGAAGCCCGAGAAGAAGTCCGGCACAAAGGAAGTCTGGCTACGAGCTCGCGCCCCGCTGGGCGACGACGTCAAGATGCAGCAGGCGGCTCTCGCCTACGCCTCAGACATGGCCTTCATGGAAAGCGCCCTGCGTCCGCATGGCCTGGTCTGGACCAGCCCCGGCCTGCAGGCCGCCAGCCTCGACCACGCCATGTGGTTCCACCATCCGTTCAATTTCAACGACTGGACCCTGTTCGCCCAGGACAGCCCCAGCGCCTCGCAGGGTCGCGGCCTGGTGCGTGGGCAGATGTTCAGCCAGGACGGCAAGCTGCTGGCCTCGGTAGCTCAGGAATGCCTGATGCGGATCAAAAAGTAGCTATTTGGCGAAGCTGATCGTCGCCACGCCGGCCCGGGCCAGGCCTCGTAGCAACGAAGCGACCTGCATGCCCACGGTCAATTCGCCCGCCAGGGCCATGCGCAACGCCTCGGCGGCCGGGACCCAGATGCGTTCGATCCGTTCGGTCGGGTCGTCCTTGGGCTCGGCAACCTTGGTCACCTGGCGCGCCAGGACAATATGAGTGCGATTAGAATGGGTGCCGGCGTTCGGTCGCGTCTCACCGACCAGGGTGAGAACCCCGGCGCATCCGGTCTCCTCCAGCAACTCCCGCTTGGCGGCATCCAGAGCATCAGCGTCGGTCGGCTCCATGCCGCCGGCGGGCAATTCGATGGAGATACCGCCCAGGCCGTGGCGGTACTGCTTGACCAGCAGCACGTTGTCTTCGGCGTCCAGAGCGATGACCTCGACCCAGCCTGGATAGTCGAGCACATAGTAGGGAGCGATCACCACGCCTTCATCGGTGACGCAGTCGTCGGCGCGAACGCTGATCCAGCGATCCTTGTGAACATAGCGCGAGGCGGTGACCCGCCACTTCCCGTCGGATGCCATGTCCTCGAACTCCCAAGCTCGTCGTTCGCCAGAGCCCTTTCCGACCTGATGGCCTCATCAGGGTCGGGCGAAAAGGGCTCTAAATCAAAAGTTTAGAGCATTTTTCGATCCGATAACCGTTTCACACTTATCGGAAAATGCTCTAGTCGTAATTTCGCTCGACGCCGTCGGTGTCATCCGCCTCTTCGCTCGGCCCCTCCGGTTCGCCCACCAGCGCGGGCGGGTCGGCGAGGATCAGGCGCTCGGCGATCTTCACCTCGGGCACGGCCTCACGGGTGAAGGGCAGAAACCAGGTCTGGCCGCCGAGGGCAGGCTGAATCTCGAGCAGGTCGCCGGCTCCGAAATTCTGCACGCTCTTGACCGAGCCCAGCAGGGCGTTGTCGCCGATGTGCCGGACGGGCAAGCCGACGAGATCGGTCAGGTAGAATTCATTCTCATCCGGCTCCGGAAGCGATTCCCGGGGGACGTAGAGGCGCAGGCCGCGCAGGGCGTCGGCGGCGTCCTTGGTCTCAATCCCCTTGCAGCGGGTGACGAGACCTTCCTTGGCCACGCGGGCCGAGACGATGGACAGAGCCAGCGAGCCGTCCTGGCGCATCAGCGCCTTGAAACCGGCCAGGCTCTTGGGGTCTTCGGTATAGGTCGTGATCTTCACCTCGCCGCGCACGCCAAAGGCGCCGGCGACGCGGCCGACAAGGATCAGGTTGGCGGAGGGCGATGGGCTCATGGATAGCGACATCATCGCCCCGATCCGAAGACCGGGGCGACAACATCAAAGGCCTTAGCCTTCGGTCTTTGCTTCTTCAGCGACCGGGGCTTCTTCAGCGACCGGGGCTTCTTCAGCGACCGGGGCTTCTTCAGCAGCGGCTTCAGCGGCCGGAGCCTCTTCGGCGGCGACTTCCTCGGCAGGCGCTTCTTCAGCAACCGGCTCCGGAGCGGGAGCAGCGGCAGCCTCGGCAGCAGCGGCGGCGGCTTCAGCGGCAGCGGCAGCGGCGGCTTCAGCAGCGACCTTGGCGTCTTCCTTGGCCTGGATGGCGGCGGCGGCGGCTTCTTCAGCGGCCTTCACGTCGGCGGCCTTGCGGTCTTCGTCGCGTTGGGCGCGTTCGGTGATGCGTTCCTGGGCCTTCTTGCCCGGCGCGCCCTTCTCGGGGTTGTTGCCGTGGGTCCACGAGCCGATGCCCTCAGCGGCCAGGAACCGGGCGACGCGGTCGGTCGGCTGGGCGCCCTTTGCGATCCAGGCCTGGATCGACTCGACCTTCAGGGTGACGCGAGCGGCGTCGTCCTTCTTGAGGAGCGGGTTGTAGGTGCCGACCTTTTCGATGAAACGACCATCGCGCGGCGAGTGGCTGTCGGCGACGACGATCGAGTAGTACGGGCGCTTCTTGGCGCCGCCACGGGCGAGACGGATCTTCAGCATATCGGTAGTCCTTGAGTTCGAGTTCTATTTCTTGAACGGGTTGAAACTGGGCGGCAGACCGCCGCCCAGGCCGGAAAGGAGGTTCGGCTTGGCGTCGCCGCCACCGCCGAGACCGGGAAGACCCGGCAGGCCTCCCGCGGAATTCTGTTCGGGCTGAGCGGCCTTGCCGCCGCCCATGGCCTTGAGGCGGGACATGTCGCCGCCGCCCATCATGCCGGCCATGCGCGCCAGGCTCTTGCCGCCGTCCTTGGACATGGCCTTGAACATGTCGGCCATCTGACGATGCTGCTTGAGCAGCCGGTTGACCTCGGCCACATCCACCCCGGAGCCGGCCGCGATGCGGCGCTTGCGCGAGGCGGCCAGGATGTCGGGCTTCTTGCGCTCCAGCTTGGTCATCGAGCTGATGATCGCCTGCTGGCGGCGGAAGATGCTGTCGTCGATGCCGCTCTCGGCGATCTGCTTCTTGACCTTCTGGACGCCCGGCAGGAGGCCCATAATGCCCGCCATGCCGCCCATCTTCTGCATCTGCGACAGCTGGGACGACAGGTCGTTGAGGTCGAACTGGCCCTTGGCCAGCTTCTTGGCCATGCGCTCGGCTTCGGCGTGGTCCAGATCCTGGGCGGCGCGCTCGACCAGGGCGACGACGTCGCCCTGTCCCAGGATGCGGCCGGCCACGCGGCGGGCGTCGAATACGTCCAGCGCATCGATCTTCTCGCCGGCGCCGAGGAACTTGATCGGCAGGCCCGTGACATGACGCATCGACAGCGCAGCCCCGCCCCGGCCGTCGCCGTCGGCGCGGGTCAGGATCAGGCCGGTGAGCGGCAGGCGTTCGTGGAAGGCCTTGGCGGTACGGACGGCGTCCTGACCGGTCAGGCTGTCGGCGACCAGCAGGGTTTCGGTCGGTTGGGCGATGCGGGCGATTTCCGCCGCTTCGCTCATCATCGCTTCGTCCAGCGTGGTCCGGCCGGCGGTGTCGAGGATCAGGACGTCATAACCACCCAGGCGTGCGGCGCTCATGGCGCGCTTGGCGATGTCGATAGCGCTCTGGCCGGCGACGATCGGCAGGCTTTCGACCTCGACCTGTTTGGCCAGCATGGCCAGCTGTTCCATGGCGGCCGGGCGGCGGGTGTCGAGCGAGGCGACCAGCACCTTCTTGCGCTCGTTCTTGGACAGACGCAGGGCCAACTTGCCGGTCGTGGTGGTCTTGCCCGACCCCTGCAGGCCGGTCATCAGGATCACCGACGGCGGGTTCAGGGCCAGGTTCAGACCGGTCGGCTCTTCGCCGCCCAGCATGTCGACCAGACCGTCATAGACGATCTTGACCACCTGATCGGCCGGCTTGACCGAGCGGATGACTGCCTCGCCCGAGGCCAGCTCCTTGGCCTTGCTGATGAAGTCCTTAACCACCGGGAGGGCGACATCGGCTTCCAGCAGGGCGACACGGACCTCGCGCAGCGCTTCGTCGATGTCCTTGTCGGACAGCACGCCGCGACCGCCGAGGCGGTCGAATACGCCGGAGAGCCGCTCTGTAAGGTCGTCGAACATCTCGAACCCTGATCAAACACAAGACCAAACGCGATCAGCCCCCATGGACGATCACGTCGATGGGGGTCCTCACCGTCCTCGTCCAGATGGATCCCGCGCTAGCGGGCTGGGGTCGTGACGGTAGAGGCGCTGCTGATGAAGCGCCGGAAGGGCGCGCTTATGCACAGAAAATGGCGCGGAGTCAAAGGCGTGCCGTTCAGCGACAGGTCTGGACAAGCCGGCACTCCGTCGTCCAGGCTCGCGCCACGATCCCGAACACGATGCGAGGCGTATGAATGGCCCAGCCCACCCGGCCCTATTATTCCAGCAAGGGCGTCTCGGCGGTTTATTACGACCTGCTGACCGCCGCCGACAAGAAGTTGTTGGGTGATCTGGAGGTCTATGCCGGGCTGGCCAACGGCCCCAGCCAGATCCTGGAACTTGGCGCGGGAACCGGCCGGATAGCGGTGGATCTCGCCCAGCGCGGACATTCCGTCTTAGGCCTCGACATCGCACCCGCAATGCTCGATCAGGCCGAGGCCAAGCGAAAGGCGCTGGACCCTAAAACGGCGGCCCGCCTTCGGTTCAAGCTGGGCGACATGGCCTCGCTCGCCTTGGGTGAAACCTTCGATCTGGTGCTGTGCACCTATTTCACCCTGGCCCACGTTCCCGCCGGCGCGGCCTGGAAGAACACCTTCAAGGGCGTGGCCAAGCACCTCAGGCCCGGCGGGCTGGCTGCGTTTCATCTGCCTGTGGAAGAGCGGATGCGAGAATCACCGCCGCCATCGGACAAGCCGGTGTTCATGCACCCCCTTGATGGTGGCGGGGCCGTCGCACTTTACATCCTGGAGCACAGCTTCAACCCGAAGCTTGGGCGCATGGATCTGGTGATGGACTTCGTGACCAGGCCCGCTTCTGGCGCGGTGGCAGTCCATAGCCACGAGCGGCTGACCTATTATCTCGCAGACCCCGTTCCGTTCGCCGATGCGGCCGGGCTGGAAGTCGCAATGGCCCCGATCGATGTCGGCGGAGTCGGGGCCATCCACGTTTTCCGGAAGCCCTAGACTGGGCCGAGATAGTCGCGCTTGCCGACTTCGACGCCGTTCTTGCGCAGGATCGCGTAGGCCGTCGTCAGGTGGAAGAAGAAGTTTGGCTGAGCCTGGGTCTGGAAATAGGCCAGGCCCTTGACCACGCTGGTCTCACCGCGGCGGGTCAGGCTGATGTCACGGACCTCGGCGCCTTCAAACTTGCTCGCGTCCAGGCCTTCGACATAGGCGACGGCGCGATCAATGCGGGCGATCAGGTCGTCGAAGCCGATCTCGACATCATCCCAGGCCGGAACTTCCTCGCCGGCCAGACGCGCAGCGCAGCCCTTGGCGAAGTCGGTGGCGATCTGGACCTGGCGGATCAGCGGGAACATGTCGGGATAAAGCCGAGCCTTCAGCAAGGCTTCCGGATCCAGTTTCTTGGCCTCGACGTGAGCGGCCGCCTTGGTCAGCACACCCTTCAGGCCCTTCAGGCCCTGGACGAAGACGGGAACGCTGGCCTGATGGATGGAAATGGACATGAAAGCTCCGCTTGAACGTATGGCGCACAGATAGGGCGGCCATCAACGAAGCGAAAGCACGGAACGCGAGGGGATCGGCGAGGGTTTAGGAACCTTAACTTCAAACCACGAGGTCTCCCCATGAAAGTCAGCGACGCCATGACCGGCCAGGTCTCGACCGCCGCCCCCACCGATACGGTCCGAAAGGTGGCCCAGATGATGGCCCATGTCGAAACCGGCGCGGTGCCAATCGTCGATGAAGGCAAGGTGGTGGGCCTGGTCACCGACCGCGACATCGTTCTGCGGGTGGTCGCCGAAGGCCGCAGCTTCGACTCGCCGATCTCCGAGGCCATGACCGAGGGCGAGGTCCATAGCGTCAAGGAAGATGATGTCCTGGCCGACGCCACCGCCAAGATGGCCAGCTACCAGATCCGCCGCCTCGTCGTCCTGAACGACGCCGGCGCCCTGACCGGCATCCTGTCGCTGGGCGACGTGGCCAAAGACTACGGCGCCAAACAGGTCGGCAAGACGCTGGAAGAAATCTCGGCCGAGCCGAGCGACGCGGCCCACTAACTCCGGGGCAGGCGACCAAGAAAAAGGGCGGCTCCGCGAGGAGCCGCCCTTCGTCGTTTCAGGCTGTCGCGAGCCCTAGACCAGCGACGGGTCGATGGTCTTGCAGGCTTCCATCAGGCCCTTAACCGAGGCGACCGAGGCGGCGAACATCGCCTTCTCTTCGTCATTGGTCTCGAACTCGATGATCTTTTCCGCGCCGCCGGCGCCGATGACGACAGGCACGCCCACATAGAGGCCGTCCAGGCCGTACTGGCCGGTCAGGAAGGTGGCGCACGGCAGGACGCGCTTCTTGTCCTTCAGATAGCTGGTGGCCATAGCGATGGCGCTTTCGGCCGGGGCGTAGAAGGCCGAACCGGTCTTCAGCAGCCCGACGATCTCGCCGCCGCCGCCGCGGGTGCGCTTGACGATGCCGTCCAGCTCTTCCTGGGTCATCCAGCCTTGCTTGACCAGTTCCGGCAGCGGCAGGCCGCCAACCGTCGAATGACGAACCATCGGGACCATGTCGTCGCCGTGGCCGCCCAGGGTCCAGGCGTGGATGTCCTCGACCGACACGCCGGTCTTTTCGGCCAGGAAGTAGGCGAAGCGCGCCGAGTCCAGGACGCCGGCCATGCCGATGACCTTTTCCTTTGGCAGGCCCGAGAACTGCTGCAGCGCCCATACCATCGCGTCGAGCGGGTTGGTGATGCAGATGACAAAGGCGTTAGGAGCGTGCTGCTTGATGCCTTCGCCGACGGCCTTCATGACCTTCAGATTGATGCCCAGCAGATCATCGCGGCTCATGCCCGGCTTGCGCGGCACGCCGGCGGTGACGATGCAGACGTCGGCGCCCGCAATGTCGGCATAGTCGTTGGCGCCCTTCAGGACGATGTCCTTGCCGAACACGGCCGAGGCTTCGGCGATGTCAAGGGCCTTGCCCTGCGGCGTGCCTTCGCTGATGTCGAACAGAACGATGTCGCCCAGCTCTTCGCGAGCCGCGATGTGAGCCAGGGTGCCGCCGATCATGCCGGCGCCGATAAGGGCGATCTTCGCGCGAGCCATAGGGTCTCCGTCAGGACTGTGGATGGAATTTCTCGCGGCGGTCTAGACCCATGAGGCTTAAGCCTCAAGCCCTCTTCCCCGTTTCGCTGCACTGCGGCAAAACACTCTGAACAACGATAAGGACGCGCAGGGATGAGCAAGACCGATCCGGGAAACTATTTCGAGGACTTCAGGCTGGGCCAAGTGCTGGTTCACGCCACGCCGCGCACCGTCACGGCTGGGGATGTGGCGCTTTACACTGCCTTTTACGGTCCGCGCTTTTCCCTGTTCTCGTCGGACGAATTCGCCCGGGCGATAGGCCTGCCCGCCGCGCCGGTCGATCCGCTGGTCGCCTTCCACGTCGTGTTCGGCAAGACGGTGCCCGATATCAGCCTGAACGCCGTGGCCAATCTGGGCTATGCGGAGGGCCGGTTTCTGTCCCCGGTCTATCCGGGGGACACGCTTTGCGCGACGTCCGAGGTGATCGGGCTGAAGGAAAACTCCAATCGCAAGACCGGCGTCGTCTATGTGCGGACCACTGGGACCAACCAGCGCGGCGAGGCGGTGCTGAGCTATGTGCGTTGGGTGATGGTGCGCAAGCGGACCGCCGAGGCGCAGGTTCCCGAGCAATCGACGCCGAAACTGGCTGAGGCAGTGGCCGCCACCAACCTGGTCGTGCCCAAGGGCCTCGATTTCGCGAACTACGATTACGCCCTGGCTGGAGCGCCGCACGCGTTCGAGGATTACGAGATCGGCGAGCGGATCGACCATGTCGACGGCATGGCCATCGAGGAGGCCGAGCACGCCATGGCCACGCGGCTCTGGCAGAACACCGCCAAGGTCCATTTCAACCAGTTCGAGCGCGCCAAGGACCCATCTGGCCGACGGCTGGTCTATGGCGGGGTGGTGATCTCCACCGCCAAGGCCCTGTCGTTCAACGGCCTGCAGAACGCCGGACTGATCCTGGCGATCAATGGCGGCCGCCATGTCAGTCCCTATTTCGCCGGAGCCACGGTGTTCGCCTGGAGCGAGGTGCTGGATAAGGCCGACCTCGGAGGCGGCGTCGGCGCCCTGCGCCTGCGGCTGGTCGCCACCAGGGATCGACCCTGCGACGACTTCCCGGGCAAGGACGAGGCGGGGGTCTATAACGAGCACGTCATCCTTGATTTCGACTATTGGGCGGCGGTCCCCCAAAGGGGCTCGGCGCGTGACTGAGTTCGTTCTGGACCCGGCCTTCGTGGCGACCTCGGCGGCATTGGGCGACCTGCCGCTATGCGAGGCCCGCCTGCAACTGGACGCTCGTTATCCTTGGATCGTGCTGATCCCGCGCCGGCCGGGTCTTCGCGAGATCGAGGACCTGTCGCCCGCGGACCGGATCGCGCTGATGGACGAGGTCGTCCTGGCCGGCGCGGCCGTGCGAGCCCTGGGCTTCCAGATCGACAAGCTCAACGTTGGGGCGCTCGGCAATGTCACGCCGCAACTCCACGTCCACGTCATCGGCCGCCGGGTCGGCGATCCGGCTTGGCCGGGACCGGTCTGGGGCCACAGTGCCGCCGAGCCGTTTGAGCCGGCCGCTCTTGAGGCGGCGGTCGCGGCGGCCAGGGCGGCGCTGAGCCTCTAGCGCAGGTTCGGCTTCTTCTTCGCCGACGCCTTCTTCTTGCTCGTCGTCGCCTTGCCCTTGCGGGCCGGAGCTGCCTTGGCCTTGGAGCCCTTCTTGCCCTTGGCCACGGCCTTGCCTTTCGAGCCGCCCTTCTTGGCGAGGGCGGCGCACTTGGCCTTGGCGGCCTTCAGCGCCTTGCCGGTCTTGCCCCTGGTCGAGCAGGCGACGGCACGGACCGGAGTCGCGCGGGCCGGCGCGGCGCGGGGCTGGCCCCAGATCACCGGGCCACGGCTCTGGATCACGTAGCCCGGCGGCAGGCTGGGCGGCGCCTCGCGGTCGGCGATCACCGTCCGGCTGGCGCCTTCCTCGTACAGGCTGCCGCTCCAGCGGGTCGCGCCAACGGGGCTGAGGGTCAGCACAGCCGACTGGTCGGGCCTGGGGCTGAAGCGCACGACGAGGTTCTGGCCCGTCTGGTCGACCGTCTCGATCAGACCCGTCGAGCCCACCGAACCCGGGCGACGCACATCGCGCCAAGCGCCTTCCACCGGTCCATAGCCCCCGGCCGGATCGACGATCTGCAAGGTGTAGAGGGTCGAGCCATCCGGGCCGGTGACTTTCCAGCCGCCATCCAGCGGACCTTGCAGGCCCTGGGCGGCGACGATCGAGCCCTTGACTCGCATCTCGTAGATCTGTTCAGCGGGCATATAGCCGCCCTGCGGAACAAGATGCTCGCCCGCCGCGATGGAGGGCGCCGGCGACTCCGGGACCGGGATCGGCAGTAGGGTCGGCTTGTGGGCCGGGGGCCGCGAGGACGGCGCGGCGGCCTCTTCCTCATCGGTGGTCTGCGGCCCGGTCTGCGAGATCAGGTCGCCCAGCGGATCGATGGCCGGGGGCACATAGGGCTGCTCGACAGGCGTCGACGGCTGAGCGACCGGCGGCGCGGTCGACACCGGCGCCTCCTGGGCCAGACCAACGCCCGGGATTGGCACCGCGATCAGCGCGAAAAGAAGAGCCAGAGCCCGCATCGAAACGTCCTAACCGGCCTTGGCGGCGATGGCGGCGGCGACCTGGACCAGACGCTCGGCCTGGGTCAGGTGCAGGCGTTCGGCCATCTTGCCGTCCACCCGGAGAGCTCCCTTGCCAGCGTTTTCGGGCGCCTTGAAGGCGGCGATCACCGCCTGGCTCCAGGCGATCTCGGCGTCCGTGGGCGAGAATACCCGGTTGCAGATTTCGAGGTGCTTGGGATGGATCAGGGTCTTGCCGTCGAAGCCGAAGTCGACGCCCTGGACGCAGACCGCCTGCAGCGCCTCCAGATCCTCGATGTCGTTGTGCACGCCGTCGAGAATAGACAGGCCGTGCGCCCGGGCGGCGGCGACCGACAGGGTCAGCAGCGGCAGGAAGGGCTCGCGGCCCGGCGTCTGGCGAGCCCGCATTTCCTTGGCGAAGTCGTTGACGCCCATCACCCAGGTCGACAGCCGGGTGTTCTTGCTGGCGGCGGCGATCTCCCAGAGGTGGAAGGCGGCCTTGCCGGTCTCGATCATGGTCCAGAGTTTGGTATGGATCGGGGCGGCGTGCAGGGCCGCGTCATAGGCGTGGACGTCGGCGGCGTCATTGACCTTGGGAACCAGCACCGCGTCGGGGCCGGCTTCGGCGGCCGCCTTCAGGTCGGCGGCGCCCCAGGGGGTGTCGAGGCCATTGGTGCGAATGACGATTTCACGCGATCCGAACCCGCCGGCCTTCACGGCCGCGACGGCGGCCTCGCGCGCGGCGCCCTTCATTTCCGGAGCCACGGCGTCTTCGAGGTCGAGGATGATCACGTCGGCGTCCAGGGTGCGCGCCTTCTCGACCGCCTTGGCGTTCGAGGCGGGCATATAGAGAGCGCTGCGGCGCGGCCGGGCGACGTCGGACATTCAAGCTTCCCTGCGGTTCTTAATCTCATAGAGCGCATTCCGCCGAAGGGGTCCCGGTTCGGCGATAAGAATGCGCGTCAACTCTAGAGCCTTCTTAAGCATCCCGGCGCTTCCACAAAAGCCCGGTCGTTCTTCAGGCGAAGAACGACCCGCTTAAAAACTAGCGCATGGCGGACGCCGAAACCGGCCTCCACTTTCGGCTGCCATGCGCGAAACGCGTCTCGCGGCGTATTCTTGGTCAAGGATCGCGCGAAGCGGGTTAAGATCGCGGCATGACCACGCGCTATGACGAGAACGCCCGCAACGTTCTGGGCGGCGAGCTGATCCCTTGCTCCCTGAACCCGGTGACGGGCTTTTACCGCAACGGCTGCTGCGAGACGGGCCCGCACGATCTGGGCCTGCATACCGTGTGCGCGGTGATGACCGACGAATTCCTGGCCTTCTCCAAGGCCGCCGGCAACGATCTCTCCACGCCCCGTCCCGAGTTCGCCTTCCGCGGCCTGAAGGCCGGCGACCGCTGGTGCCTGTGCGCCGGCCGCTGGAAAGACGCCCTCGACGCCGGCATGGCCCCGCCGGTGGTGCTGGAGGCGTCGCACGAAGAGATGCTGGCGATTGTGACGCTCGGGGTGTTGAAGGACCACGCGGTGGTTTAGGGGTTACCGGCCAGCGCTGGACGCCCCCTCCGTCACGTCGCCTCCCATTCTTTGCTTGAGGGCCGCGCCACCTCCCCCGCTTTGCAGGGGAGGAGAAGACCCCCTCTCCTCCCTCGTAGCGAAGCGTGCGGGGGAGGTGGCGCGCTGCAAATATGCAGCGTGACGGAGGGGGAAGTCCTGCTGAATCAATGAGGTCTTCCCCCTCCGTCCTTCGGCCGCCTTCCCCGCCAGGGGGAGGATCTGGGGGCTCGATGCCCGTGCGCATCGGGGGACGGCGCGATCACTATCCCCGTGGTCTCAGCCCAGCGGATATTCCCGTTCCAGCCGATAGGCCGAGCCCTCGGCGCCCAACCAGCTGGAATAGAGGCCGAAACGCACCACCCGGAACGGCGGCGAGTGCAACAGGTTGTGGGCCTGGACCCAGGCGCCGACCTCGGGCACGGCGGGGCGCTTCAGATAGGCCAGGGTGACATGCGGGGTGTAGAGCCGCGCCTCGGGCTTGAGACCCACCTCGCGGGCGGCCCGCTCGTTGGCCTTGGCCAGGCGGCGCAGGTCCGGGTTCTCGCCGACCCCCGCCCAGACCGCGTGGATCTCGGCGCCTTCGCCGAAATGGCCGACGCCGGCCAGCTCCAGGTCGAAGGCCGGAGCCTGGATCGCCGCCAGGGCCTCATCCAGTTCCGCCGCCACCGGCTCCTGGACGTCGCCGATGAACTTCAGGGTGATGTGGAAGGCCTCCTGCGGCCGCCAGCGCGCGTGCTCGATCCCGTGCTGGCGGGGTAGCAGGCCCTGGCCGATTTCAGGCGGCACGGCGATGGCGGTGAACAGACGAAGCATCGGCTCAAGGACAGGGATTGGGCTGGGCCGCGTGCAGGGCGTCGACGGCTTTTTCCAGCTCGTCGGTCCAGACAATGTCGAAGGCGTCGATATTGGTCCTCAGCTGCTCCATCGAGGTGGCGCCGATGATCGTCGAGGTCACGAACTGACGCGTGTCGCAGAACTTCAGGGCCAGATGGGCCGGGTCGAGGCCATGCTGCGCGGCCAGATCGACATAGGCGCGGATCGCCGCCTCGGCCCCGGGGCCTTCATAGCGCGCCATGCGGTTATAGAGCGCCTTGCGCGAGCCCTCCGGCACGGCGCCGTCGAGATATTTGCCGGTCAGGGCGCCCTGGGCCAGCGGTGAATAGGCCAGCAGGCCGACCTGTTCTCGCATGGCGATCTCGGCCAGGCCGTATTCGAAGGTGCGGTTGGCCAGGTGATAGGCGTTCTGGATCGAGGCGATGCGCGGCAGGCCCCGGCCTTCGCTTTCTGCCAGGAAGCGCATCACGCCCCACGGAAACTCGTTGGAAACCCCGATCGCGCGGAGGGTCCCTTTCTTCACATGGGCGTCGAGGGCCTCGAGGATATCGACGAAGGTCTCGTAGTCCTGGGCGTAGTCCTTGAAGGTCTGGCCGCCGAACACCCGCACCGGCCGGTCGGGCCAGTGCAGCTGGTAGAGGTCCAGGTAGTCGGTGTTCAGGCGCTTCAGCGAACCCTCGACCGCCTCGTCGATCTGGGCGCGGTTCTGGCGAGTGGCCGAGCCGTCGGCGCGCATCCAGGTCAGGCCGCCAAAGGCGCTGCCGCGGCCGGCGACCTTGGAGGCCAGGACGATCTGATCGCGCTTGCCGGTCTTCTTCAGCCACGAGCCGATATGGCGCTCGGTATTGCCCTGGGTCTTGGGATCGGGCGGGCTGGAATACATCTCGGCCGTGTCCCAGAAATTGACGCCGCGCTCGAGCGCGTAGTCCATCTGGGCGTGGGCCTCCTCTTCGCTGTTCTGCGATCCCCAGGTCATGGTGCCCAGGCAGCAGCGCGAGACCATCACGCCGGTTCGTCCCAGTTCCGAATAGTTCATTCGCGCCCCGCCCGTTCTTCTTGTGATCGCCCTATTTAGGCGGTCTCGCGCCCGGCTCAACAGGCATGCCTTGCGCGAAGGCTCGCAGATGCCGATATTCGTCAGGCGTCCATGTCGGGCGCGATGCAAATCAAAGGGTTTTCCCTCGATGAACGACCTCAACCGCGGCTACGCGCGCTCGATCCCGGCGGATCGCGCCGACATGTCGGTTGACGCCGGCCTGCGCAGCTTCATGCTCGGCGTCTACAACAAGGTGGCCCTGGGCCTCCTGCTGTCCGCCGGCCTTGCCTTCCTGACCAGCGCCTAC
This sequence comes from Caulobacter sp. DWR1-3-2b1, assembly GCF_049895765.1. Classification (NCBI taxonomy): domain Bacteria; kingdom Pseudomonadati; phylum Pseudomonadota; class Alphaproteobacteria; order Caulobacterales; family Caulobacteraceae; genus Caulobacter; species Caulobacter sp. DWR1-3-2b1. Next base: position 195,403 of record NZ_JAFCSZ010000003.1, on the reverse strand, counting down.
CAGCCGGTGGCCAGCCTGCTGTATGTGCTGACCCCGGACGGCCGCCTGGCCGGCTTCACCATGGCTGGCACCATCGTGCGCTTCGCCCCCCTGGCCATGATGCTGGTGGCGATGTTCGCGATGAAGAACCCCACTGCCAAGTCGTCTGGCGCTCTCTACTGGGCGTTGGTCGCCTCGATCGGCGCGGGCGCGGGCGTTTGGCTGCTGGTCTATACCGGCGCCTCGGTGGCCTCGACCTTCCTGATCACCGCCATCGCTTTTGGCGGCCTCAGCCTGTTCGGCTACACCACCAAGAAGGACCTGACCGGTTTCGGCAGCTTTCTGATCATGGGCCTGATCGGCTTGGTCTTGGCCTCGCTGGCCCAGATGTTCTTCAGGCTCCCGGGCCTGAGCTTCATCATCAGCATCCTGGGCGTGCTCATCTTCGCGGGCCTGACGGCCTACGACACCCAAAAGCTGAAGATGACCTATTACGAACTGGGCGGCGACCAACAGTCGATGGCGGTGGCCACCAACTACGGCGCGTTGAACCTCTATCTGAACTTCATCAACCTGTTCCAGTTCCTGCTCAGCCTCCTCGGCGCTCGCCGCTAGAGCCCTTTCCGACCTGATGGCTTCATCAGGGTCGGGCGAAAAGGGCTCTAGATCAAATGTTTAGAGCATTTTTCGATCCGATAACCGTTTCACACTTATCGGAAAATGCTCTAGGTCCTGACCGGATCCAGACTGCAGAAGCCCCGGCGGGAAACCGCCGGGGCTTTTTGCTGGGCGGCTCTCGACGGGCCGGGCGCGACAGGCCATCCTGCGGGCGGGGACCAGACAGACCGTTTCGAGGACTTCATGACCCGCGCCCTGCCTGCCTCCCTCATTGGCCTGATGCTGACCGGCGCGGGAGGCGCGCACGCCCAGACCACCGGTCTCAAGCCCTTTGCGCTCATGACCAAAGCCCCTGCGATGTCGCTGACGCGCGATGCACCGATCCAGAGCGCCAAGCCGGGCCTGTTCCTGCCCGTCCGCTACGCCAACGCCCCCGTGCAATTACCGCGCGGAATCGCCAGGACCTCGGTGGAGAGCCGGCTGGCGGGCGATGGCCCGGTCGCCTCGGCGGGCGTGTTGTGCGGCCTCAAGCCCAGCGCCGACTACAGCGGCATGGGCGCGGCGCGAGGCTATGACAATGACGGCCGGTTCGTGGGCGCCAAGCTGGCCTTCACGTTCTAGGGACTGTCCTCAATCGACGACCGAGAACTTGCCCTTCTCGAACACCTTCAGCACCTGGGCCAGCTCGTGGCCGCGCTTGAGGATCATCCCACCCTGGCCGATCACGGCCCAGGCGCCCTGTTTGCGAGCCAGGGCCGGTCGCTTCTCGACGCGATAGAGCGGGGCCTCAGCGGCGTGGCGGAAGATCGAGAACACCGCATGGTCGGCCAGGCCCGCTATGCCGTAGTCGCGCCATTCGCCGGCCGCGACCATGCGGCCATAGAGGCGCATGAGCTGGTCAAGCTCGCGCCGCTCGAAGAAGGTCACGCCGGACGAGGGGGCGGACGGAAACTGTTGATCCAACGCCATCGGACGAATCTAAGCCCAAATCGGTAGACTTGGCGAGCGTGGCGTCGCCGGCACGCCACGGAAGAATGCGACAAACCCGCCACATGACGCCGCGAAAGGACCTTATTTCGGTCGTTCGAGCGCCTGTTTGGGCCGCAATAAATTCAGTGTCGGCTGATCGGACATCTCGCGGTCCTGGACCCTGAACAGCCCCCCCAGCCCCCCTGATTGCGGGCCGGTCAGCCGACAGATACATATCCCCTCTCCAAATGAGCCCGCGCGGTCCTTCCCCCACAGCGCGGGTTTTTGCTGTCTGGGCGTCAGGAAGCTTGGCCGATCGCCACGAAACGACCTTAGTTTGGTCCCGGTCGCGCCCGTTTAGGCCGCGATAAACCAGGGGTCAGCCGAACGATCTCGGGATCGGGGTCCTGAATAGCCCCTAGCCCTCTCCGGTTTCGAAACGGCCCGCTGACTAGGAATAGCCCTGTCCAAAAAGACCCCGCGTGGCCCCTCCCCTCTGGCCACGCGGGTTTTTTGTGCGTGTGGCTCTGGAGGAGGCCTGGCAGCCGAAAGTGGGTGCCGGTTTCGGCGCCCGTCACGCGACGACCTGAAAACAGCGCCAGAGCCCTTTCCGACCTGATGGCTTCATCAGGGTCGGGCGAAAAGGGCTCTAAATCAAAAGTTTAGAGCATTTTTCGATCCGATAACCGTTTCACACTCATCGGAAAATGCTCTAGCGCTCGGCGGTTTCGAGCACGCCGATGATCCGGCCGCCCTTGGCGCCCTGGACGATGATCACCGTCTCGAGTTCGGCGTCCGTGGTCGCTGGCAGGCGATAGAGCTTGGGCCGGCCGGACCAGGGGCCCAGACGGACCAGTTCGCGGACCACATTGCGGTGGACCAGGGTCTGGCCCTTGTTGTCGCCACGTTTGACGGCGATCTCCTGCTCGCGCGGATCGAACCGCACCAGCCAAACCTCGCCGCCGCCACGCGGGGCCGGGCCAGAGCCGACCGCGACGCGGGTCTTGCCGATAAATTCCATGTCCGGCGGATTGGACGGGGCCTTGGCGGCGGTCTTGACCAGATCCTCGACGGCCTCGGCCTTCGCGCCCGACGCCTGGACGCGGCCAGCGACCACCATCTGGGGCGTGGGCACGTCGCGCAGGGCGAATTTCTTGACATAGGCCCGCTGGCGCTCGGCGAAGCCGGGCTTGGCGAAGGTGTCCTTCCAGCCCAGATAGTCCCAGTAGTCGACCGAATAGGTCAGGGCTAGGACGCCGTCGCGCTGGGCCAGATCGGCGGCCAGCTGGTTGGCCTTGCCGCAGGACGAGCAGCCCTGGGCGGTGAACAGCTCCACGACCACCGGGGGCTTGGCGGCCCAGGCGGAGGTGGAGGCAAGGCCCGAGAGAGCCAGACAGAACAGGGAAAGGGCGGCCTTACGCATTGCGCGTCACTTAAGCCAAGATCGTGGGTCTAGGCCGTTCACGAGGCCGTGAAGCCAAGGTTCTTTTGCGAAAGTTCGCGCCGCAAACGAAAACGGCCCGCCGGATCGCTCCGGCGGGCCGTCTCCTTAACGCTGGATCGCTGCCTAGTCGGCGCGCGCCAGGTTGCGCAGCACGTAGTTCAGCACGCCGCCGTTCTTGAAATATTCAAGCTCGGTGGGCGTATCGATGCGGCAGCGGACCGGGAAGCGGGCGATGCGGCCGTCCGACGGGCGGTAGAGCTCGACGATCAGCTGCTTGCGCGGAGCCAGGTCCTGAAGGCCGCGGATCGAGACGATCTCCTCGCCGGTCAGTTCAAGCTTCTGCCAGCCGTCCTGGATGAACTGCAGCGGCAGAACGCCCATGCCGACTAGGTTGGAGCGGTGGATGCGCTCGAAGGTTTCGGTGATCACCGCGCGGACGCCCAGGAGCTTGGTGCCCTTTGCAGCCCAGTCGCGCGACGAGCCGGTGCCGTATTCCTTGCCCGCGAAGACCACCGAGGGGCGACCCTCTTGCTGATACTTCATGGCCGCGTCGTAGATCGACATCACCTGGCCCGACGGGAAGTGCTTGGTCACGCCCCCTTCGATTTCCGGCGTGATGCGGTTGCGGATGCGGATATTGGCGAAGGTGCCGCGCATCATGACCTGGTGGTTGCCGCGACGCGCGCCGTAACCATTGAAGTCGATGGGCTGCACGCCCTGGTCGACCAGGTACTGGCCGGCCGGGCTGGAGGTCTTGATCGAACCGGCCGGGCTGATGTGGTCGGTGGTGATCGAGTCGCCGAACACAGCCAGGACACGCGCCTCGATGATGTCGGTGACCGGCGTGGGGGTCATCGACATGTTCGGGAAGTAGGGCGGGTTCTGGACGTAGGTCGAGTCGCCTTCCCACGCGTAGGTTTGGCCGCCCGTGATCTTGATGCCTTGCCAGTTCTTGTCGCCCTTGAAGACGTCGCCATAGCGGGCGGCGAACATCTTCTCGGTGACCGACTTGCGCTGCAGGACGGCAATTTCTTCGTTCGAAGGCCAGATGTCCTTCAGGAAGACGTCATTGCCCTTCTTGTCCTGTCCCAGCGGCTGGGTGACGAGATCGATCTTCATCGAACCGGCCAAAGCATAGGCGACCACCAGCGGCGGCGAGGCTAGGTAGTTGGCGCGAACGTCGGGATTCACCCGGCCTTCGAAGTTGCGGTTGCCCGACAGCACCGAGCAGGCGACCAGGTCGTTGTCGTTGATCGTCTTGCTGATGGCTTCCGGCAGCGGGCCCGAATTGCCGATGCAGGTCGTGCAGCCATAACCCACCAGGTTGAAGCCCAAGGCGTCGAGGTGCTTGGTCAGGCCGGCCTTGGCCAGATAGTCGGTGACGACCTGCGAGCCGGGGGCCAGCGAGGTCTTCACCCACGGCTTGACCTTCAGACCCTTGGCGACCGCGTTCTTGGCCAGCAGGCCAGCGGCGATCAGCACCGAGGGGTTGGAGGTATTGGTGCACGAGGTGATGGCCGCGATGACCACGTCGCCGTGACCGACGTCGAAGTTTTCGCCTTCGACCGGAGCGCGCAGGCCGGGGTTTTCGGCCTTGCCGAATTCACCGGTCAGCGACTCGGCGAACTTGACTGCCGATTCCGACAGCAGCACGCGGTCCTGCGGACGCTTGGGGCCGGCCAGCGACGGCAGAACCGTCGACAGGTCCAGTTCCAGGCCGTCCGTGAAGGTCGGCTCGGGCACGCCGGGCTCCCACCACATGCCCTGTTCCTTGGCATAGGCTTCGACCAGGGCGACACGCGCCGCGTCGCGGCCGGTGCCCTTCAGATAGGCGATGGTCGCGGCGCTGACCGGGAAAAAGCCGCAGGTTGCGCCATATTCCGGGGCCATGTTGGCGATGGTCGCCTGGTCTTCCAGGGTCAGGGTGGCCAGGGCCTCGCCGTAGAACTCGACGAACTTGCCGACCACGCCCTTCTTGCGCAGCATCTGGGTGACGGTGAGCACCAGGTCGGTGGCCGTCGCGCCTTCCGGCATGACGCCGTTCAGCTTGAAGCCAATGACCTCGGGGATCAGCATTGGGATCGGCTGGCCCAGCATGGCGGCCTCGGCCTCGATGCCGCCCACGCCCCAGCCCAGCACGGCCATGCCGTTGACCATGGTGGTGTGGCTGTCGGTGCCGACCACGGTGTCGGGATAGGCGGTGGTCTCGCCGTCGACCTCGTTGGTCCAGACAGTCTGGGCCAGATATTCCAGGTTCACCTGGTGGCAGATGCCGGTGCCGGGGGGCACGACGCGGAAGTTGTTGAAGGCCGACGAGCCCCAGCGCAGGAAGCGATAGCGCTCGATATTGCGCTCGTACTCGCGCTTGACGTTGTCCTCATAGGCTTTCGGATTGCCGAAATTGTCGACCATCACCGAGTGATCGATCACCAGATCGACGGGGTTCAGCGGGTTGATCTTGGCCGGATCGGCGCCCAGGGCGACCATAGCGTCGCGCATGGCGGCCAGGTCGACGACGGCAGGAACGCCGGTGAAGTCCTGCATCAGCACCCGCGCCGGGCGGAAGCTGATTTCGTGCTCGACGGCGCCCTTGTTTTGCAGCCAGGCGGCGACGGCCTTCAGGTCCGGTTCGTCGACCGACACGCCGTCTTCGTTGCGCAGCAGGTTCTCGAGGAGCACCTTCATCGACACCGGCAACGACGAAACACCGGTCAGACCGGCTTCCTCGGCGGCGCGAAGGCTGTAATAGACGTAGGTCTTGCCGCCGACGACAAGCTCGCGGCGGGCTTTAAGGCTGTCCACAGACGCCATTCGGGAGATCCCTTCTCTGTCCACGGCCGCCCGAAAACCACTCCCGGGATCGCGCGATCGAGGCGGACCCACAGCGTCCATCCTCGCGCCGCGTCCCCTGACAAGCTGGAGGGGGACGGCCGAGGGCTTCTTAGCCTTGGTCGTGGCCAACGTCCATGCGCGGGGCAGGGTCTTGGAATGTTGAGAACTGTTCTCATTCAGGATTTGGCGATCTCTCGCGGAGAGCGTCGGCTGTTCTCTGACCTCTCGATGGCGCTGCGGGCCGGCGAGGCCGTGGCCCTGACCGGGCGAAACGGGGCCGGCAAGACCAGCCTTCTGCGCGCCGTGGCGGGGCTGCTGCGACCCGAGGCGGGCCAGATCGTCTTCCAGGATATGGAAGCCGACACCGCCCGCGCCGAGCATCTGCACATGGTCGGCCACCATGACGGCCTGAAATCCACCCGCACCGCCTGGGAGGAACTGCGCTTCCAGACCCTATGGAGCGGCGGGTCTCCGGCCACGGCGCGTCAGGCGGCCGAGCGCCTGGACCTGGTGCGCCTGCTCGATCTTGAGGTTCGCCGGCTCTCGGCCGGTCAACGTCGGCGTCTGGCCCTGGCGCGGCTGGTGGCCAGCCCGCGCACCCTGTGGCTGCTGGACGAGCCGATGGCTCCGCTGGACGCGATCCACCGGCAGGGCTTTGGCGAGCTGATGGCCGAGCATCTGGTCGGCGGAGGCATGATCCTGGCGGCCGTTCACGACCCCCTGCCCATCCCTACGCGCGTGGCCCAGATCGGTGGGGAGATCGGCGGATGAATGCGTTCCTGATCCTGCTGCGCCGCGAACTCTCCCTGGCTTGGGGCAAAGGCGGCGGGCCGCTGCTGGCCCTGGCCTTCTATGCCGGCGTTGTCACCCTGCTGCCGATGGCGACCGGCCGGGCGCCGGAAAAGCTGGCCGCCGTGGCGCCGGGCATCGCCTGGCTGGCCCTGGCCCTGGCGGCCCTGCTCTCGTTGGAGCGCCTGTTCGAACGCGACTTCGAGGATGGAGCCCTAGACCTGCTGGCTCTCGGCCCCGCCTCGCTGGAGGCCGTGGCAGTCGCCAAGTGCCTGGCCCAGTGGCTGGCCTCCGGCGCACCCCTGGCCTTGGCGGCGCCTGTCGCAGCCCTGGCTCTGGGCGCTGATCCGAAGATCATTCCGCTGCTAGTGGTGTGCGGCCTGTTCGGAGGTCTCGCCTTCGCCTTCCTTGGAGGTCTTGGCGCGAGCCTTGCCCTGGGCAGCCGGCGCGGCGGCCTGCTGGTGGCGGTGATCGTGCTGCCGCTCTATGTGCCGCCGGTGATCTTCGGGGCCGGGGCCCTCGACGCCCTGGCCAGCGGACTGCCCTGGACGCCGGGCCTCTATCTGATGCTGGCCTATTGCGCGGCGGCCGTGGCGCTCAGCCCGCTGGCCATGGCGGCGGCGTGCCGGAACGCGCTGGACTGAGGTCCCGCCCATCGACTTGTCATTCCGGAAGCCTCGCAGAGGCTATCCGGGACCGCGGCACGCTCTGAGCTTCCGGCGGCCCGGCTCTTCGCTTCGCTGCGGCCGGGATGACATGGTGTGAGCTGGGGGCCGCCCTCCACGAAAAACATGTAACATTGTTCATCCAACCTGACATTTTCGCGCCATAAGCTAATGGCCAAGCTCTCGCCAGATCTGGTTCTGAGGGAGAAAACATCATGCAAAGCACCACACGTCGCTTGGCCCTGGCTGCCAGCGCCGTTCTCGCCATCGCCAGCGGCGGGGCCGCCATGGCCCAGACGCCGCCGCCTCCGCCGCCGCCACCCGCGCCGCCGCTTCCCCCTCTTCCGCCGCTGCCACCCCTGCCGCCGATGGAAGCCATGATGATGGGCGGCCACGACATGTCGACGATGCACCATGGCAAGCACGGCGACCCCGAGGCCCACGCCGGGCATCTGCGCGACGTGCTGCAACTGCGCCCCGACCAGGACGGCGCCCTAAAAGCCTATCTCGACGCCGCCGCGCACAAGAAGATGGCCGAGGGCATGAAGTGGGAAAGCAAGGACGACGGCGACGACAAGCCGCTGACGACGCCCGAGCGCCTCGACAAGCAGGCCGCCCACATGACGAAAATGGCCGAGACCTTCCAGAAGCGCGCCTCGGCGACCAAGGCCTTCTATGCGGCCCTGTCGCCCAGCCAGCAGAAGGCCTTCGACGCCATCGGCCCACACGGCGGCGGCCCCCGCATGTTCGTCAAGCACATCGAGACCCGCCACGAGGGTCCGCCGATGGGCGAGGGCAAGGACGAGCGCAAGATCATCATGAAGCGCAAGGCCGGCTGATACAGGCTGATACGCATTGCGGGCGTTCGTGGACGGCTCTAATCAGCAATCCATGGACGCCCGACACCCGTTTGATTTCCTGACCAACCCCGAGCGGTTCATGGCCTTCTCGCGGTGGGCCGCGCCGATGTTCGGCGTCATCGCCGCCGTGCTGGCCTTGGTCGGGTTGTACCTGACCTTCACGGTCCCCGAGGACTATCAGCAGGGCGACACAGTACGGATGATGTTCATTCACGTGCCGGCGGCGATCATGAGCATGGTCGTCTATCTGTTCCTTGGTGTTTCCAGTCTGCTGGCTTTGATCTTCCGCCACGCCCTGGCCGACGCCGCCGCCCGCGCCTGCGCACCGCTGGGCGCGGTGTTCACCGCCCTGGCCCTGATCACCGGCTCGCTGTGGGGCAAGCCGATGTGGGGTACGTGGTGGCAGTGGGACGCGCGGATGACCTCCGTGCTGGTGCTGTTCCTGTTCTATCTCGGCTATCTGGCCCTGCGCGGCGCGCTGGAAGACGAGCAGAAGGCCGCCCGCGCCGCCGCCATCCTGGCCTTGGTCGGGTTGATCAACCTGCCGGTGATCAAGTTCTCGGTCGACTGGTGGAACACCCTGCATCAGGGCAGCTCGACCCTGTTCGCCCAGCCAGAAGACCGGCTGCCGGCCGTCTATCTGTGGCCTTGGGCCCTGATGACCCTGGCCTATCTGTCGGTGTTTGGTTCGCTGTGGCTGGTGCGTATCCGCGCCCTGGTCTGGCGGCGCAAGGCGCGCGCCCTGGCTTTGCGCATGGCGGAAGGTTGAGATGGATTTCGACGCTGGAAAATACGCGATCTATATCTGGCCGGCCTTCGGGATCACCATCAGCGCTTTCGCCTGGATGATCGTCGACAGCCTGGCCCAGGCCCGCCGCTGGAGGGCTGAGCTGGAGCGGCTGCAGGCCGAGCTGGACGCAAATCGGTGAAGCGTTGGCTGGCCTTTGCGCCGCTGATTGTGCTGGCGCTGCTGGGAGTGCTGTTCGCCGGCTACGCCCTGAAGCGCGACCCCAATGTTCAGCCCCAGGCCATGGTCGGCAAGCCGATGCCGGCCCTGACCCTGCCCGAGCTCTCGACCGGAGCGGCGACCTCGCTGGCGAGCGTTGCGCGCGGCGGCCCCGTGCTGGTTAATTTCTTCGCCTCCTGGTGCGCCCCCTGCGAGATCGAGCACCCGCAGCTGATGGCGCTGAACGCCCAGGGCATGAAGGTTATCGGCGTCGCTTACAAGGACGCCCCGCCCAACACCCAGGCCTTCCTGACCCGCCTGGGCGACCCCTTCGCGGCGCGGCTGGTGGATCGCGATGGGGCTGCGGGGCTGGAGTTCGGCGTCACGGGCGTTCCGGAGACCTATCTGGTCGGCTCGGACGGCGTGATCCTGGCCAAGCACACCGGTCCGCTGACGCCCGACGCGGCCGAGAATCTGTTGGCCAAGGCCCGCTAGGCCGCTACCTGCGCTGACACGTCGCGGCGCTTTCGCGTTAACCCGACGTTGACCATGCTCGCAGACTTTCAGTTAACCATGTTAGACTTCGAGTCATGAGCACCGTCCGTCCCGCCGGCTGGCCTTCAGCCCCCGCGCAAGCCGCCTCGACGTCACCGTCGGGCGGCGCAGCGACGCGTTCGGCTTTCTTTCAGGCGGCGATTGGCGACGCCGCGCCGACGCGACCGACTCAAGCTGCCGCAGCCGCGCAGATGCAGGCTCAAGCCCAGGCCCAGCCGCAACGTCAGGCCCCTGCCCGGCCGTTCGTGCAGCCGGAAACCCAGCCGCAGAAGGTTCTGCGCCCAGGCTCACTGCTGAACATCGTGGTTTAGAGAGCCGTCAAGCCGCCCTCTTGGTGGTCTTGTCCTTCTTGGGCTTCTTGTCTTTCTTCGGCTTGTCGGCCTTGAGCTTCTTGATCTTCGGCTCGGCCTCGGCCGACGGATGCAGATCCGCGCCGGCCATGTCGGCCAGCAGATCCAGGAAGCCTTCGCGCTTGCCGGGCTTCAGCAGGGCCATGATCCGCGCGTCGGCCATGGCGACCATGGGCGCGATCTCTTCCAGCATGGCTCGGCCGCTGACCGACAGGCGCACGCTGTTGGCGCGAGCGTCCTGGTCAGAACGCTGCCGCTCCAGGTGGCCCTTGGCGATCATCCGGGCGACCATGTCGGCCAGGGTCGAGCGATCGATGCCGGTGGCCTTGACCAAGGCAGTCTGGGTGACGCCCTCATTCTGGGCCACCGCCGACAGCACCGCGAACTGGCGTTGGGTGACCCCGGCCGCGCCGCACTCCTCAGCATAGATGTCCAAGGCCAGCTGCAGCACCCGGTGCAGCAGATGGCTCGGTGACCGCTCCAGCAGGCCGCCGCTTTTATCGCCCTTGGTCTTGGACATGATTTCGCTCTCGTCTTTTCAGCCGACGGACAACGAATATCATCGTTACACGTCGATTTGACGACAGGTGATCCGTGGACGGCGAATGCCGTCAAGTCCGCAGAAATCTCTGACGGCTGACGCTAGAAACCGGCGTCTGGCGGCTCGGGAGCGGACGGCTCTTCGCCCTTGGCCATGTGCTTCATCATGAAGGGCACCTGGGTCAGAGAGAAGATGATCGCCAGGGGCAACAGAGCGATGCGGAACTTCACCCAGTTATCCGTATCTTGGGTCAGGCGAACGATTTCATTGAGGATGGCGGCGGAGGCGAAATAGGCTCCGTAGCGCAGGGTCAGGGTGCGCCAGGCCGTGTCGGGCAACTGCATGGCCTCGCCCATCAGGGCCTTCAGCGGCGCGCGGTTCATCAGGGCGCCGCCGATCATGAAGGCGGCGAGCGCTCCGTTCACGACGGTCACCTTGATCTTCACGAACACATCGCTGTGGAAGACCAGGCCCAGGGCCCCGAAGATCAGGGCCATGACGCCGGAAAACAGCGGCAGCAGGGCCACGCGGCGCTCGACGGCGTAGCCGACGATCAGGGCGACAGCCGAGGCGGCGACCAGCACCCAGGTGGCGGTCTGGAAGTTCTTGGTCGTGAAATAGGCGATCGCAAAGGCGATCGGCGCGCCGTAGTCGACGGCGGTCCGCACCCAGGCAGCGGCTTTCTTCTTCTTTTGCGGCGCTTGATCGCTCACGGCCTAGTCCTCCAGCCCGACCAGCGAGCGCGAAAAGGCACGGGCGTCGAAGGGTTGCAGGTCCTCGACCCCCTCGCCCACGCCGATCAGCTTGATCGGACTGTCGCTGGCCCGGGCCACCGGCACCAGCACCCCGCCGCGCGCGGTGCCGTCCAGCTTGGTCATCACAATCCCCGACACGCCGACCTGGTTGCCAAAGATCTTCTCCTGAGCCAGGGCGTTACGGCCCACGGTGGCGTCCAACACCAGCAGCGTCTCGTGCGGATAGTCGGGATCGACCTTCTTGACCACGCGGATGACCTTCAGCAGCTCATCCATCAGGCCCTGCTTGTTCTGCAGCCGGCCGGCGGTGTCGATCAGCACCACGTCATAGTGCTCGGCCTTGGCGCGCTCGACGGCCTCGTAGGCCAGGGCGGCGGCGTCGGAGCCCGTGGGCTTGGACATGAAGTCGGCCCCGGCCCGGTCGGCCCAGACCTTGAGCTGCTCGACGGCTGCGGCGCGGAAGGTGTCGCCGGCGGCGATCAGGACGCGGGCGCCCTTCTCGGTCAGGTCGGCGGCGATCTTGCCCAGGGTGGTGGTCTTGCCCGAGCCGTTGACGCCAATGAACAGCACCACATAGGGGCGCGGCCCCGACAGCGGATCAAACCGGCCCTCGCGGTCGGCCAGCTCGGCGGCGACCAGCTCGGCCAGGGCTTCCTTGACCTCGATATCGGTCGACGACTTGCCAAATCGGGCCTTGCCGAAGGCGTCGGCGATACGCGCGGCGATCTGCGGGCCCAGATCGGCCTCGATCAGCATCTCTTCCAGGGCGTCCAGTTGTTCCTGATCGAGGGGCTTCTTGGTGAAGCTCCCCGTCACCTGCTCGGTCATCGCCTGGGACGACCGCGCCAGGCCGGTGGCCAGACGCTGAAACCAGCCTGTTTTCTGCTCGGGCTTGTCGTTCATCTTCGCTCCTTTAGGGGAACGGGCGAAAGTGTAAATCAGATATTACCCGGCAGCGGTTTCCGCCGCCGGCTTGGCCGTGGCATGAAACGCCATGGATCTACTGCCCGACCCAACGATCAACCCGCTGTCCGCCGCCCTGTTCTGGCTGGACTATGCCGCCGTCGCCGTGTTCGGGGCGACCGGGGCGCTGGCGGCCGCGCGGCGCAAGCACGACATCATCACCTTCGGCTTCTTTGCGGCCATCACCGGCGTGGGCGGCGGCACCCTGCGCGACCTGTTGATCGGCGCGCCGGTGTTCTGGGTGCAGCGACCCGGCTACATCCTGGCCTGCCTGGCTGCGGCCACGGTGGTCTGGCTGCTGGGCAAGCGCGGCTGGCGGTTCCGGGCTCTCCTGTGGCTGGACGCCCTGGGCATGGCCGCCTACGCAGTGGTCGGCACGGCCAAGGCTTTGAGCCTCGGCGTGCATCCGTTCACCGCCGTGGTCATGGGCGTGCTGACCACCGCCTTTGGCGGCGTGATCCGCGACGTGCTGGCCGAGGAACCCAACCTGCTGCTGCGCCGGGAGATCTACATCACGGCGGCGCTGCTGGGGGCGTCGGTCTTCGCGGCGCTGCAACTGATGGGCCTGGGGTTCTGGCCGGCAGGCATAGCGGGGTTTGCAGCGGCGTTCGGGCTAAGGGCGGCGGCGATCAAGCTAGGCTGGAGCCTGCCGGGGTTCGCGGGCGGCGAGGAACGGGCCCCTTCTCCCCCTGCGGGAGAAGGTGGCGACCGCAGGTCGACGGATGAGGGGTCGCGCTGAAACGCCACCGCATCCGTCGACCCCTCATCCGACCCGCGTCGCGGGCCAGCTTCTCCCGCAAGGGGGAGAAGGATCACTATCGTGATCCGGATGCTGCCGAGACGCGATCTCGCTCGGCGGTCCGGTCGAGGTCCGCGCGGGCAGATCGGCCACATGATCGATCCAAAGCGCGCGGCTTTCCCGCGCTAGCTGAACCACAGGCGCCACCGCCGACGGATCGTCGAAGGCGAAGACCGTCAGGTCGATGACCGTATCGCTGTAGTCGAAGGTCAGCGGCGTGCCGCAGGCGGCGCAAAAGCCGCGCTTGACCTGATCCGAGCTTTGGAAATTGGTCGGGGCGCCGCACGTCCAGGTCAGGTCGGCGAGGTTCACCGTCACCAGCGCCCCGAACGGTCCGGCGAAGGCCTTCTGGCACATGCGGCAATGGCAGATCGAGGCGCGGCCGGGTTCTCCTTCGACGCGGAAGCGGACGGCGCCGCACTGGCAGCCGCCGCTCAGGCTCATGCGGCGAACTCGGCGATCACCCGCGCGCCGTCATGGCCGGTAACGCGGAAGCCAAGGATCTGGCCGGAAGACGCTTCGCCCGCGAAGGCGATCTCGGTGAAGTCCTCGGCGCGGGCCACCCCGTCGCGCTCGACCAGGCCGGAGAGAACGCGGCCGACCTGGCGCTGCAGATGGCGTTCGAGACCCGCTTGGCCCGCCTCACGCAGACGACGCGCGCGATCCTTGATCACGGGACCCTTCACCGGCGGCATCCGCGCGGCAGGCGTGCCGGGGCGCGCGCTGTAGGGGAAGACGTGCAGGAAGGCCAGGCCCGCCTCCTCGACCAGCTTCAGGGTGTTTTCAAACGCCTCGTCGCTCTCGGTCGGGAAGCCGGCGATCAGGTCGGCGCCGAAGGCGGTGTCGGGGCGCACGGCGCGGACGCTGGCCACCAAATTGAGGGCGTCGGAGCGATTGTGCCGGCGCTTCATCCGCTTGAGGATCATGTCGTCGCCGGCCTGCAGGCTCAGATGCAGATAGGGCATCAGGCGCGGCTCAGTCTCGAGCAGCTTGAACAGGTCAGGATCGATCTCGGCCGCGTCGATCGACGACAGCCGCAGACGCGGCAGGTCCGGGACCAGCTTGAGGATCCGGCCCACCAGCTGGCCAAGTGTCGGCTGGCCCGGCAGGTCGGTTCCCCACGAGGTGACGTCGACGCCGGTCAGCACCACCTCATTATAGCCCTCGGCCGACAGGCGGCGGACCTGCTCGACAACATCGCCGGCCGGAGCCGAACGCGAATTGCCCCGTCCGAACGGGATGATGCAGAAGGTGCAGCGGTGGTCGCAGCCGTTCTGGACCTCGACATAGGCCCGGGCTCGGTCCTTGAGGCCGGCGATCAGATGACCGGCGGTCTCCTTGATCGACATGATGTCATTGACCCGCACGCGGGTTGAGGTGTCGAGCAACGCCCCCGGCGCGGCCTTTTCGGCGTTGCCGAGCACCAAGTCCACTTCGGGCATGGCGGCAAAGGCGGCGGGGTCGATCTGGGCGGCGCAACCGGTGACGATCAGTCGGGCGTCGGGCCGCTCGCGACGCGCCTTGCGGATCGCCTGACGGGCCTGGCGCACGGCCTCGTTGGTGACGGCGCAGGTGTTGAACACCACCGCGTCCTGCAAGCCGTCCGCCGAGGCGCGCGCCCGGATGGCTTCGGACTCATAGGCATTCAGCCGGCAGCCGAAGGTGACGACATCGACGCCGTTGGGACCCGACGACACCACCGCCGGTCCGCCTTCTTCGCCGATCGCCGGGGTGGGCTTTGGCCTTGACGCAATGACGGTGTAGGTGGTCACGGCTTTTCGACGAACGCCGCGAAGGCGTCCTTCCAATCGTCGTGCCAGCGCGACAGGGCCGGGCGGTTGTCGATGATGTCGCCCATGGCCCAGGCCATGCGCTTCTCGTCGACGGCTCGCGAGACGTCATTGTCGGGGCACAGGATGTAGAAGTCGCCGGCCATGATGCGGGCCAGCATGAAGTTGACCACCTGCTCGGGCGTCCAGGCCGCGTCGGGCTTGCCGCCCGGACCGCGCCGGGTCATGCCGGTGAAGGTGTAGCCGGGTATCAGCAGATGGGCGCTGACCTGGCAGGCCTCGGTCTGGCGCAGGGTGTGGGCCAGGCCCTCGGTCAAGGCCTTCACCGCCGACTTGGAGACATTATAGGCCGTGTCGCCCGGCGGCTGGGTGACACCCTGCTTGGAGCCGGTATTGATGATCAGACCGGGACGACCGGACAGGGCCATGTCCTCGCCGAACACCTGCACGCCGTTGATCACGCCCCACAGATTGACGTCGAGGATACGCTTCCAGGCGTCGTCGCCGGCAAAGGCGTCGCCGCCGCCGCCGACCCCGGCATTGTTCATCAGCACATCGACCGGACCGAAGGTCTCGATGGCGACAGCCTTCAGGGCCTCGACGGCGCTCCGATCGGCGACATCGGTCGGCACGGCGATCGCGCCGATGGCCTCAGCCTCCTGCTTCAGCTTGCGGCCGGTGATGTCGGCCATCACCACATTGAGACCAAGCTCACGGAAGGTTTTGGCGGCGGCCAGGCCGATGCCGTCGGCGGCGCCGGTGATGACGGCGGTCTTGCCGGGCGCCAATGCCGGATGGGAGAGGGCGGGATGCAGGCTCATGCGGCGACCCTCTCCGGCAGCTTGCCGGTATATTCCAGGGTGATGGGGCCGGTCATGATCACGTGGCCGTCGGCCTCGCGCCATTCGATGACCAGCGCGCCGCTCTCGAATTCGACGGTGGCCACGCGGTCGGTCAGGCCCCGGCGCACGGCGGCCACCTGGGCGGCGCAGGCGCCCGTGCCGCAGGCGAGCGTGAGGCCCGCGCCGCGTTCCCAGACCTTCAGATTGATGTGGTCTCGCGCCGCGATGTGGGCGAAGCCGACATTGACGCCCTGCGGAAACAGCGGGTGATGCTCGACCAGCGACCCGGTTCCCTTGGCGAAGGCGTCGGTCACCGGGGCCTCGACGAAGAACACCACATGCGGATTGCCCATCGAGACGCAGACCGGCGTGTGGACCAGCGGCGCGTCGATGGGGCCGACCTGCAGCTCGACCCGCTCGGTGTTGATCTCTTCGGACAGAGGGATCTGGGTCCAGTCCAGACCCGGTTGGCCCATATCGACCGTGACGCGCTTGTCGCCGGCCATCTTGCCCGACAGACGGCCGCCGTCGGTGTCAAAAGCCACGAAGTCCTTGCCGGCCGACTGCATCAGCAGCCACGCCACGCAGCGCGTGCCGTTGCCGCAGGCGCCGACAGCCTCGCCGTCAGAGTTCCAGAACCGCACATAGGCGCTGGCGCCCTCGGCCCGAGGCGGATCAATGGCGATCACCTGGTCGCAGCCGATACCGCCCTCGCCCCGTTTGGCGATGGCGCGAATGTCCTCCGCCGACGGGTCGAAGGGCTGGCTAGCGGTCTCGATCACGACGAAGTCGTTGCCGAGGCCGTTCATCTTGAGGAAGGTGCGGCTCATGGTGGGGGCTTTATAGTGGAAAACCGCCGCCAAGTCAGAGCCTGGCATGCGCCGCGATCATTTGACCCTCAGGGTGTGACCAGAAAGGGCTAAGCTTGAAGACCAAGGACCACGCCGGCCTGCGCCTGCGCGCGATCACGGCCTGACCTTCTATGTTCTGGACTATGGCGTGGCGGCGTTCCTGGCGCTGGACATGGCCGGCCGCGCCATCGCCCATGGCGACCTGAAGGCCTGGCTGAAAAAGCCCATCGTCTGGGTCGACCTGTTCGTTCTGGCCACCCTCCTGGCCCCGACCTGGCTGCTGAACCTGGGCTTCCTGCGGGTTGTGCGCCTATGGACCCTGGTTCACAGCGAGTTCTTCTGGCGCACGGTGGGACGGCGCTATGACGACACCCGGTTCGAGGAGATCGCCAAGGCCGCCGCCTCGCTGCTGACCTTCATCTTCGTGGTCACAGGCTTTGTCTATTCCAGCTTTACCGGGCGGCATGACGGCGTGGCCGGCTACGTGGACGCCCTTTATTTCACCGTCACCAGCCTGACCACCACCGGCTATGGCGACGTCACCCTGCCGGGCGTGTGGGGCAAGCTGTTGTCGATCGCCACCATGCTGGGCGGGGTCTCGCTGTTCATCGGCCTGATCCAGTCGATCCTGCGACCGCAGAAGGTGACCTATCAGTGCCACGACTGCGGCCTGCGGCGGCATGATCCGGACGCCGTTCACTGCAAGGCCTGCGGCAAGCTGCTGAACATTCCCGACGACGGGATGTGACTTCGCCGGAGAAGCTCTGGCGCGCATAAAATTTTTCGATACCGTCCCGGCCCATGATGTTGCTTCGCACCTGTTCCGCCGGGGCTCTGGCCCTCGCCCTGCTCTCCTCCGGCGCGGCGCTGGCCGCCCAGCAGAGTGACCCTCATCTGGCCCTGGAAGCGGTGGAAAGCCCCGACTCCCTGGTCTGGGTGAACAGGGAGAACGACAAGACCTTGCCGGTCCTGTCGGGCGATCCGCGCTATGCCGGCCTGCAGGCGCACGCGCTGACGATCCTGTCGGCCAAGGACCGCATCGCCGCGCCCAGCTTCATCGGACAGAGCGTCTTCAACTTCTGGCAGGACGCCGCCCATGTGCGCGGCGTCTGGCGGCGCACGACGCTTGCCTCCTACAAGACCGCGGCCCCGCTGTGGGAAACAGTCCTTGATATCGACGCCCTGGCCAAGGCCGAGGGCAAGAACTGGATCTGGAAGGGCGCGGACTGCCGGCCCAAGACCCATGACCGGTGCCTGGTAAACCTGTCGAACGGCGGCAAGGACGCCGTCGAGGTCCGCGAGTTCGACCTGACCACCAGGGCCTTCGTCAATCCCGCCAATGGAGGCGGTTTCCTGCTGCCCGAGGGCAAGCAGAGCGCCGAGTGGCTGGACGCCGACAGCCTGATCCTGACGCGGAACTGGGGCGAGGGCACGACCACCGACAGCGGCTACGGCATGGTCATCAAGACCCTGAAGCGCGGCCAGGCGCTGGCCGATGCGGTCGAGGTATATCGCGGCCAGAAGAGCGATGTGTCGGCCCGTCCCAATGTGCTGCGCGACGCGGCCGGCAACCGGGTGGTGCTGATCGATCGCGCCACCGACTTCTTCCACACCGAGCGCAATGTCTGGACGGGCGGCAAGGTCGTTCCCTTGGCCATCCCGCAGAAGGCCAATATCGCCGGCCTGCTGAACGGCAAGCTGATCGTCGAGCTCAGCGAGGACGGCTTGGGCGCCAAGGCCGGCTCAATTGTCGCCGTGACGCCGGACGCCAGCCTCGCCACCAGCGTGGTCTTCGCGCCCTCGTCCGTGCAGGCGGTGGATCAGGTGACAGTCACAGACCACGCCGTGGTCGCGGCGATTTACGACAATGTGCGCGGCGGGGTTTTCGCCTTCCGGCCGCCCAATAGCGAGAAGGTTGGCGCGAGTTGGACCAAGGCCGCCCTGCCCGGCCTGCCCAACGCCTCGGTGTCGCTGGGCTCGACCTCGGACGAGGGCGACCAGATCTTCTACAGTGTCGAGGGCTTCACCACGCCGACCCAGCTGAAACTGGCCGACGCGGTCAGCGGCGCCTCGGAGACCGTCAAGGCCCTGCCGGCCCAGTTCGAGGGCGGCAATCTGGAGGTCGAGCAGAAGCTCGCCACGTCCAAGGACGGCACCAGGGTCCCCTATTTTCTGATCCATCCCAAGGGCCACAGGCACGACGGCATGAACCCGACGCTGCTGCATGCTTACGGCGGCTTCAACCTGTCGAAACTGCCGGTCTATGACCCGCTGATCGGCAAGCTATGGCTGGAGAGGGGCGGCTCCTACGCGGTCGCCAATATCCGCGGCGGCGGCGAATTTGGTCCCGGCTGGCATGACGCGGCTCTGAAGGCCAACCGCCAGCGGGCCTTCGACGACTATTACGCCGTGGCCGAGGACATGATCAGCAAGAAGATCACCTCTCCCCGTCACCTGGGCGCCTATGGTCGCAGCAACGGCGGCCTGCTGATGGGCGTGGCCATGACCCAGCGGCCCGACCTGTGGAACGCGGTGGTGGTCGAAAGCCCGTTGCTGGACATGATCCGCTACACGGTGCTGCCGGCCGGCGCCTCGTGGATCGGTGAGTATGGCGACCCGGCCATCGCGGCCGAGCGGGCCTGGATCGAGGCCTATTCGCCCTATCAGAACCTGAAGCCCGGGGTGAAATATCCGCTGGCCTATATCACCACCTCGACCAAGGACGACCGGGTCCATCCCGGCCACGCCCGCAAGTTCGCCGCGCGGCTGGATGACCTTAAGGTCGACCACCTCTATTTCGAGAACACCGACGGCGGTCACGCCAACGGGGCCGACCCCAAATCCAACGCCCGCCGGTGGGCGCTGCACTACACCTACCTGTCGCGCCAGCTGATGGATCACTAGATGCGTTGTCTTGTTCTTGCTCTCCTAGCGTCCACGAGCCTTATGACCGCATCAAACGCCGCCGAACCTACCGCTCCAGCCAAGACGGAGGCGCTCACGCCGCTGAGCGAACTGGGCAAGAACGATCCCTATCTGTGGATGGAGGAGATCGAGGGAACGCGAGCCATGGACTGGGCCAGGGCCCAGAACGCCAAGACCCTGCCGGTGCTGCAGGGCGACGCCCGCTATGGCGACCTCGAGGCCAAGGCCCTGGCGATCCTCAACGCCAAGGACCGCGTGCCGGGCGTGTCGTTCGCAGGAGACGGGACGCTGCGCAACTTCTGGCAGGACGCGATCCACGTGCGCGGTCTGTGGCGCAAGACCACCCTGGACAGCTACCGCACGGCGGATCCCGTCTGGGAGACCATCCTCGACATCGACGCCCTGTCGAAATCCGAGAACGCCAACTGGGTCTATAAGGGCGCCGGTTGCCTGCCGCCCGAAGACACCCGCTGCATGGTCACCCTGTCGAACGGCGGCAAGGACGCGGTGACGGTTCGCGAGTTTGACACGACGACGAAGAGCTTCGTGGCTGGCGGTTTCGAGCTGCCCGAGGGCAAGCAGGACTATGCCTGGCTCGACCGCGACACCCTGCTGGTCGGCCGCGAATGGGAACCCGGTCAGGTCACCAAGTCGGGCTATGCCTATGTCCTGAAAACCGTGAAGCGCGGCCAACCGCTGTCGGCGGCCAAGGAAGTCTATCGTGGGACGAAAGCCGACGTTTCGGTCAGCCCGTTTGTGCTGCGCGACAGTGACGGCAAGGTTCAGGCGGTGATCGCCTACCGCGGCGTGACCTTCTTCGAGAGCGAAAAGCACCTGCTGACCGACGCCGGTTCGGTGAAACTGGACTTGCCTCTGAAAAGCTCGATCCAGGCCTATGTCGTCGGCCAGATGGTGGTGCTGCTGGAGCAGGACTGGGCCGAAAAGGGCTTCAAGACCGGCGACCTGGTCAGCTTTGACTTGGCCGCCCTGAAGGCAGCTCCGACCACCGCCAAGGCGACCCTGGTTCTGCGCCCGACCGCCAAACAGTCGGCGGAACAGGTCACCACCACCCGCACCAAGCTGGTCGTGGCCATGCTGGATAACGTCAAGGGCGCGGCCAAGGTGTTCAGCCATGGCCCCAAGGGCTGGAGCTCGCAGGATCTGGCGCTGCCCGCCAACAGCGCCATCGGCCTGGGCTCCAGCGCCGAGAAGGACGAGCGGCTGTTCGTCACCGTCACCGGCTATCTGGCCCCCTCGACCTTCTGGCTCGCCGACGCCGGCTCGCTGAAGCTCGAACAGGTGAAAGCCTCGCCGGCCCGCTTCGACGCCTCGACCCATGTGGTGGAGCAGTTCGAGGCCACCAGCACTGACGGGACCAAGATTCCCTACTTCGTCGTACGGCCCAAGGGCGTGAAGTACGACGGCTCTGCCCCTACCCTGCTCTACGCCTATGGCGGTTTCCAGGTGTCGATGACCCCCGGCTATTCGGGCGTGATGGGCAAGCTGTGGCTGGAGCGCGGCGGCACATACGTGGTCGCCAATATCCGCGGCGGCGGCGAGTTTGGTCCGGCCTGGCACACGGCGGGCCTCAAGGAGAACCGCCAGAAGGTCTATGACGACTTCTTCGCCGTCTCCCAGGACCTGATCGACCGCAGGATCACCTCGCCGCGCCGGCTGGGGATCATGGGCGGTTCGAACGGCGGCCTGCTGATGGGCGTGGCCCTGACCCAGAAGCCGCAGCTTTATAACGCCATCGTCGTGCAGGTGCCGCTGTTCGACATGATCCGCTACAGCCAGATCGGGGCCGGCGCCTCGTGGGTGGGCGAATATGGCGACCCGGCGATCCCGTCCGAAAACGCGGTGATCGCTAAATATGACCCCTATTCCAACCTGAAAGCCGGCCAGAAATATCCCGAGGTCTTCATCGAAACCTCGACCAAGGACGACCGCGTCCATCCTGCCCACGCCCGCAAGGCGGCGGCGCGGCTGGAGGAGCTGGGCTATCCGGTGCTCTATTACGAGAACATCGACGGCGGCCACGCCGCTAGCGCCAACCTCGCCGAAACTGCGCGGCAGCAAGCGCTGGAATATGTCTATCTGTCACGCAAACTGATGGATTGATCTGGCAAACCGCCGTTACCGGAAGTTGTCGTCTCGTCAATGATGGAGAAAGCTATCTGGGGCTAGGCTGAGCGCCGAGAGCCCGTCGTGGTCCGCCAGAGAGCCAACCCGTCTTGAACATCGACGTCGTCCCCGCGCTGGATCTGCACGCTGCAGACATCGACCGCTGGTCGAGCCTGCAGGTCGGACAGGTGCGCCTGGACTCGCCCTTCCTGTCACCCCGCTGGGCCCAGGCCGTGGCGCGATCGCTCGGCGCAACGGGCAAGAAGGCCAGCGATATCAAGGTGGCGATCCTGCGGGATGAAGGCGGCCAAGCGATCGGCTTCCTGCCCGCTCGCGTTCGGGCCGATGTCGGCATGCCGGTCGGGGCGCCGATGTGCGACTATCAGGCCCTGGTCTCGGCCCCCGGCGTCGCGGTCGATCCGCGCAAGCTGCTGGCAGCGCTGCACGTCCACCGGCTCGATTTCTGCCACATGCAGGCCGACGACGAGACCCTGTCCCGCCACGGCCGCGGCCAGACCGAATCCTGGATCGTCGAGACGCCGGACGGCTACGAAGCCTACGAAGCCCAGCGCAAGGCCGCCGGCTCTGGCGTGCTCAAGGACATCGACAAGAAGCGGCGCAAGGCCGAGCGCGAGGTCGGACCCGCCGTCTTCGCAGCCATGTCGACCTCGCGCGCCGATTTCGACCAGCTGATCGTCTGGAAGCGCGACCAGCTGGTCGCCACGGGCCAGACCGATTATTTCAAGACGCCGTGGGTCCAGGCCCTGGTCGAAGACCTGTTCGAAACCCGCGACGAAACCTTTGGCGGCGGCCTCTATACCCTGCATCTGGATGGCAAGCTGGCCGCCGTGCACCTGCATCTGCGCGGCGCCCACACCATCCATGGCTGGCTGATCGCCCACAATCCCGAGTTTGAACGCTATTCGCCCGGCCTGATGCTGTTTCAGGACATACTGAAGAGCATGGACGGCGGACCCTATGA
The DNA here is from genome assembly GCF_049895765.1 of Caulobacter sp. DWR1-3-2b1. Taxonomy (NCBI): domain Bacteria; kingdom Pseudomonadati; phylum Pseudomonadota; class Alphaproteobacteria; order Caulobacterales; family Caulobacteraceae; genus Caulobacter; species Caulobacter sp. DWR1-3-2b1. The sequence goes on along the minus strand of NZ_JAFCSZ010000003.1, from coordinate 172,824 downwards.
CCGGCTCGACCTCGGCGCCGGCGACTACCGCTTCAAGCGCGAGCTCTCCAACGCCCGGCAGACGGTGGTGTTCGGCTTCCTTGGCGCGCCTTCTCCGGCCGCCTTCGTGCGCAGCGCGGCCTATGGCGTCCGCCAGATGGTCGAGGCCCTGCCCTTGGGCCGGATGTCGAAACTGCCTGGCAAGGCGATGCGGCGGCTCGATCTGCTGCGCGGGCTACACTAACCCACGCCCGGCAATGTCGCCCAGGCGACGAGTCCTTAAAGCAAAAAGGCGCGTACCCAAGCAACTTTCAGTTGGCTGGCCTATGGCATGGTCGATAGACGGCGTAGTCGCAAATCTTCACCTCGACCATTTCTGGCCGGATCGGGAGATTGCGATAGGAGAGATTGCAACGTGCGTGATCGGACAGTTGAGCAAGATGCTGTCTGCGCCCTGAGTTCTCCTGCCGTTGGGGAGATGGCCCGGCGTATCGCCGCACACGACTGGTCGGACACATCGCTTGGCGCCGCGTCGGTCTGGTCGGAGACCCTGAACGCCCCCGTGCGTTTGATGCTTTCGTCCCAACAGCCGATGTTCATAGCCTGGGGACCGGACAAGACCTGGCTCTACAATGACGCCTTGGTGCCGATCATGGGGCTTAAGCATCCAACCTAGCTAGGACGGCACGCGCTGGATGAGGTCTGGCGCGAGGCGCAGGACGATCTGACGCCCCTGTTCGACAGGGTGTTCGCCGGGAGCGCGGTGCAGATGGACGATATCAGCTTGATGCTTGATCGCGCCGGTGTCGCCCAGAAAAGCCATTTCACCTTTTCCTACACGCCGATCCATGACGGCCAGGGCGGCGTGTCGGGCCTCTATGGCGTTTGCGCCGAGACCACGGCCCTGGTCAAAAGCCGGGCGCGACAGGTCTCTGCTGAGCATGACCTGAGCCTGGCCATGGACGAGGTGCTCTGCGAGATCAACGCGCCTGTCTCGATCGGCGCCGAACCTTAGGCGCCGACGCCCAGATCGCCTGTCACGTCCGACTTGCCCACCCGCAAGGCTGGCGGGTCGCTGCGGCCAGCTTCCCGGGCTCGGGTCCAGGCCAGTGTCTCGACGCCTTCGCGGAAAGCAAAGCGCAGCAGGTGGTCGGCGACCACATCTTCCATCCGAGCCAAGCCTACGAGATCTGCGGCCTCGACGGTGATGTCGAGGCCCGTCTCGTCGGCGATCATCCGGCAATCGCCTATCGGCAATGGAATACGGGCGGTGGTCGCATCGAAGCTGACGACGAACTTGTGGCTCCAGTGCCTGGCCAGCTGGGTCATGTAGCGGGCGGCCTTGTCGGTTGTCAGGCGGGCATGGCTTTGCATGTCGCGTTCCCTCAAATGCGTTCGATGACACCGGCCGCGTCGTCCATGGCCTTGGCGATGGCGTCGACCTGCTGCGCCGACAGCTGACCGGCCGTGAGCTTCAGGCGCAGGGCGGTCTTCAGATTCTCGCGGGCTCGCATGATCTGCGGCGAGAAGGCCGCGCTGCGGGCAGCGGCCTCGGCCATGCGCTCGAACAGGCTCTTCACCGGCTGGGCGTTGGACTCAAGGAAGGCTTCGCCCAAGGGGGTGATGGTGTGCAGCTTCTTGCCGCCGCCAGCTTCGACGACGGTGATGTAGCCCAGCTCTTCCAGCAGGGTCAGGGTGGGATAGATCACGCCGGGGCTGGGGCTATAGGCCCCGCCGGCCGCGGTCTCGACGGCCCTGATCAGTTCGTAGCCATGGCTGGGCTTCTCGGCGATCAGCTTGAGGACCACGAAGCGCAGGTCGCCGTGGTCGAAGAACCGGCCCATGCGCCCGCCGCCGCGCCCGCCGCGGCCTTGGGGACCGTGGTCATGGCCATGGAAGCCGAAGGGGTGACGGCTGTGGTGGCTGCCCGAATGACCGCCTGAGCGGCCGTGATGGTGATGGTGTCGTCCAAACATTTCGTTTCGATCCTATTTCGTTATATCGAAACGATAGATATATCGATTTAGGGAAAGCGCAAGAGCCATTTAGATATATCTGATTATTTCGCTTTCGGCGGATCAAAGGCCTTGGCGCACAGCTCCTCGCCGAAGGCGTCGCTCATCTGCTCCTCGGCCTCGCCCATCTTGATGACTGCCAGACGCGAGCCGACGATGGTCCTGCCGATGGCGTAGTCGGCGACGACCTTGCCCGTCGCAACATCCACCAGCCGGGCCTCGCCGCGCAGCACATTGGCCCCGGCGACCAGCATGGTCAGGGCCGGATTGGCCTTGTCGAAACGGGTCAGGCTGGCCTCGACCCGAACCTCGCGCCCGCCCTTTGCGCAGGCGTCGAGCTTGGCCTGCACATGACTTTTGAACAGGGCGTCGAAGCCTTCGGTGACCTTAAGGTCGGGATCACGGGTCAGCCGCACCTCGTTCACCCGGACATTGCCGCGCCATTCAGCGCCCAGGTCGGACACTGTCTCGCTGCGCGAAAGGCTGACGCAGCCGCCGAGGCTGATCGCCGCCAAGCCCATTATTGCCAACATCGTCGTGCGGTTCATGTCGCGCTCCTTCGTTCGACAGGAACAACGCGCCGAATAAGGCCAAGCCTCAAGCCTGATCGCGCCAACCTTGAGCTGAAACCGCCCCGGGTCAGGCGGCCTGCAGTGTTTCGGCCAGCAGGCGCCCTTCGGCCGCGCGAGTCGAGCCTGCTCGCCAGGCGACGACGATCTCGCGGCTGGTGTGGGCGTGATCAAGCGGGCGCACGGTGACGGCGGCGTTGTCGGTCAGGCCCGCCTGCACCGCCATGGCCGGCAGGAACGATATGCCCAGGCCCGAGCCGATCATCTGCACCAGGGTTGGCAGGGAGGTGGCCGCAAAGCTTTCCTCGTCGCCAAAGCCCTTGGGCGCCTCCAGCCCGCAGGCGGCCAAGGCGTGATCGCGCAGGCAGTGACCGTCTTCCAGCAGGATCAGGTCGTCACCGGCAAGGCTGGCGGGATCCACCCGGACCGAAGCCGCCATCGGATGGTTGGCCGGCGCGGCGGCCAGCAGCTCATCGTCCTCGACATGGGCCCAGTCCAGGCCGGACATGTCGTAGGGCAGAGCAATCAGCGCTGCGTCCAGAGCGCCGGCCTTCAGGCTGGCGATCAGCCGTTGGGTCAGGTCCTCGCGCAGAAACAGCCGCAGCTTTGGAAAGCGGTCGCGCAGCAGGGGCAGGGCGCGCGGCAGCAGATAGGGGGCGACAGTGGGGATCACGCCCAGCCGGAACCGGCCCGCCAGCGGTAGGCCCGCCCCGCGCGCCGCCTGCACCAGATCCTCGGTGCGGGTCAGAATATCCTGCGCCCGGCGCACAGCTTCCTGGCCGGCGGCGGTGAGGATCACGCCCGAACGCGCCCGATCAACCACCGCCGCACCCAGGATCTTCTCCAGTTCCTGGATGCCCGCCGACAGGGTCGGCTGAGTGACGTGAGCGCTCTCGGCGGCGCGGCTGAACGAGCCGTGCTCCGACAGAAGCTTGAGATATTGCAGCTGGCGCAGGGTGGGGAGCATGGATCCGATATAGGCGCGGCAGGCCGCTCCGCATAGAGCTGTCCTATCCACAGGAATGATTTAATCGATTGGACCTATCGACCGGCGCTCAGTACATGGGCTCCACCATTTACGGGAGCACTCCATGTCCTTGATCAACACCGCCATCAAACCCTTCACGGCCGAAGCCCTCAAGAACGGCAAATTCATCACCGTCAGCGACGCCGACCTGAAGGGCAAGTGGTCGGTCGTGTTCTTCTATCCGGCCGACTTCACCTTCGTCTGCCCGACCGAACTCGAGGACCTGGCCGACAATTACGCCGAATTCCAGAAGCTGGGCGTGGAGATCTATTCGGTCTCGACCGACACCCACTTCGCCCACAAGGCGTGGCATGACACCTCGGAAGCCGTCGGCAAGATCAACTACACCATGGTCGGCGACCCGACCGGCACGATCACCCGCAACTTCGATGTGATGATCGAGGAAGTCGGGCTGGCCGACCGTGGCACCTTCGTCGTCGACCCGGACGGCAAGATCCAGATCGTCGAGATCACCGCCGGCGGTATCGGCCGTGACGCCCTGGAACTGCTCCGCAAGGTCAAGGCCGCCCAGTATGTCGCCGCGCACCCGGGCGAAGTCTGCCCGGCCAAGTGGGAAGAAGGCGAAAAGACCCTGAAGCCTTCGCTCGACCTCGTCGGCAAGATCTAAAGCCTACTCGACCACGCGACCCTCTGAGGTCGCGATCGGCGTCGTCGCCCGCTTCGTCTCTCCGCGGAGCCGGCGGCGGCGCCACCCTTCTCAAAAATTCCACGCGATCCCCCTGACGGGAGAATTGCGCCTCGAATCCGGAGCCCCGCCATGTTGCCCGCAATGCTGGACGAAGGTCTGAAGACCCAGCTGAAAGCCTATCTGCAGAACCTGCGCCAGCCGATCGAGCTGGTCGCCTCGCTGGGCGAAGACGCGGGCTCCAAGGAGATGCTTGCGCTGCTTGAGGAGATTTCCTCGACCTCCGACAAGGTTAGCCTGAACTTGGCCGGCGACGACGCCCGCAAGCCGTCCTTCGCCATTACCCGCGAAGCCGGGGACGCTTCTGTCCGCTTCGCCGGCTTGCCGCTGGGTCACGAGTTCACATCCTTGGTGCTGGCCCTGCTGCACGTGGGCGGCCACCCGCCCAAGGTCGACGCCGAGGTGCTGGATCAGGCCCGCGCCTTGGAGGGTCCATTCCACTTCGAGACCTACTTCTCACAAAGCTGCCAGAACTGCCCGGACGTCGTCCAGGCCCTCAACACCATGGCCGCGCTAAACCCCAACATCGCCCACGTGGCCATCGACGGCGCCCTGTTCCAGGCCGAGGTCGAGCAGCGCCAGGTCATGGCCGTGCCGACCATCCTGCTAAACGGCCAACCCTTCGGCCAGGGCCGCATGGATCTGGAACAGATCCTGGCCAAGCTGGACACCGGCGCGGCCGGCCGCATGGCCGAGAAAATCAAGACCAAGGACGCCTTCGACGTCTTGGTGATCGGTGGCGGCCCGGCCGGCGCGGCGGCGGCAATCTATGCCGCCCGCAAGGGCATCCGCACGGGCGTCGCCGCCGAGCGCTTTGGCGGTCAGGTGCTGGACACCATGGCCATCGAGAACTTCATCTCGGTCTCCCACACCGAAGGCCCCAAGCTGGCCTCGGCGCTGGAACAGCACGTCAAGGACTACGAAGTCGACATCATGAACCTGCAGAAGGCCGTGGGTCTTGTGCCGGCCAAGGTTCCGGGCGGCCTGATCGAGATCAAGCTCGAAAATGGCGTCAGCCTGAAGTCGCGTAGCGTGATCCTGTCCACCGGCGCCCGCTGGCGGAACGTCAATGTGCCCGGCGAAAAGGAGTACAAGAACAGGGGCGTAGCCTATTGCCCGCACTGCGACGGCCCCCTGTACAAGGGCAAGCGCGTGGCGGTGATCGGCGGCGGCAACAGCGGCGTCGAGGCGGCCATCGACCTGGCCGGCATCGTCGCCCACGTCACCCTGATCGAGTTCGACAGCCAGCTGCGGGCCGACGCGGTTCTGCAACGCAAGCTGGCCAGCCTACCCAATGTCAGGATCGCCACCTCGGCCATGACCACCGAGATTCACGGTGACGGCGCACGAGTGAACGGCCTGACCTACAAGGATCGCAACAGCGACGAGACCCACCGCGTCGATCTGGAAGGCGTGTTCGTGCAGATCGGCCTGGTGCCCAACACCGAGTGGTTGAAGGACAGCGGCGTAGCCCTCTCCAATCGCGGCGAGATCGAGGTCGATTATCGCGGCGAAACCTCGATCCCCGGCGTGTTCGGGGCGGGGGATGCGACCACCACGCCCTACAAGCAGATCATCATCGCCATGGGAGAGGGCTCCAAGGCCTCGCTGTCGGCCTTCGACTACCTGATCCGCCTGGATCCAGCCCGGCCGGCGGAGCAGGCCGCCGCCTAAACTCTACCGTCGACGCTTCAGAAGCCGTCGCGTCAGACCCGAAAGGTCGACGCGGCGGTTTTCGCGTTTTAGGCGACCCGCCAGGGCGGGGTGCGACCTCTGCGCCCTCGACATTCGACTTGACCTTCGACTATTTTGTTAACCTCTGGGCAAGGGATTCGGGGTCTGGCCGGCGATCACGCCGCCATCCCGCTGGGACAAGGTGGGCAAGATGAGGCTGCTGTCGAAGAACGTGCGCGACACGAAGACGGTGAAGCCGGCGATGCTGGTCGAGGACGCGGGTCGGCCGGAATTTTCCGAGCGCCTGATCGAGTCCACCCAGGCCATCGGCGTCCGCTACGAGACCATCCACGGCGGCCTCGACAGCATCAGCCGTGTGGTCGAGCACCTGCGGGCGATCGAGCCCCTGCTCGCCGAAATCCGGTCGCCGGTCGCTGAAGAGTTCGAAGCGCGCCGCGCCGAGCACGCCGAACTGATCGCCCTGCGCGCCAATTACGAACAGGCTTTGCGCCAAGTCGCCTTCTCCCAGACCGAAGAGCGCGAACTAACCGCCAGGCTGGCCTCGACCGAGACCGCCCTGGGCGAGTCCGACGCCCGCATCCAGGCCCAGGACTCCACCCTCGAAGACAACGCTCTCGAGATCGACCGCCTGCGCAACGGCCTGCAGCAGTCGGACCTGAAGGTGGGCAACCTCGACGCCTCGCTGCGCGACGCAAGCGCACGCATCGAGCACCTGGTTCAGGACGTTGACACCTTGCGCACCCAGAGCCAGGACATCGACACCCGTCGCGGCGAAGCCGAAGCCTTGCTGGCCCGCGTCAATCAGGAGAACGCCCTCTTCGTCGAGGAAATCGTCACCCTGAAGAAGCGCATCGATCAGGCCGGGATCGACGTGGCCCGCCTGTCGCGCATCGAAACCGACCTCGAAGCCCAGATCGCCGCCGAGCGGGCGCGCATCCAGGCCGCCGAAAACGCCCTGGCCGTTCACCAGGCGGACTCGGGCCGCACCATCCGCGGCCTGGAAAGCCAGGTCGAAGCCGGCCGCGCCGAGATTTCGGCCCTGCAGACCCGCCTGGAAACCGCCAGCGGCCGCGCCGACAAGCTTGAGGAAATGAACGGCCAGATCTCGCAGCGCCTGGCCGAATCCAGCGCCCAGCAGCAGGCCGTCGAACGCCGAGCCGGCGATCTGAACGTCGCCCTCGAGCGCGCACTGGACCGTATCCGCTCGCTGGAAGACGAGAGCGAAACACTGCGTCAGCGCCATGCCGGCGTGGACACCGCTCGCGCCGCCGCCATCGAACGCGCCGACCAGCTGGCCAAGGGCTCGGTTGCGCACGACAAAACCCTGCAACGGGCCGAGGAGCGCGCCAATCAGCTGCGCATCCGTCTCGAAGCGATGCAGGAAGCCCAGGACACCGCCCGCCGTCAGCACGAGGAAAAGATCGGCGAGCTGCAAACCCAGATCGACCGCCTCACCTCGGAAGCGGCTCTCTCCGAGGGCGCACTGGAAGCGGCCCGCCGCGACCGCTCGCGCCTGCAGATGGCTCTGCTCGGCGCTACCGACAGCGATATCGCCGAAGCCAGCTGATCGAAGCGATCTTCAATTGAGAACGGGGCGGCTCTCGCGGGCCGCCCTTTTCCTTGCGCCTCAGCCCGGCTTGCCGGTTTCCACCGCACGCTTCAGGCGGGCCACCTGCTGGCCGATCACGCCATCGACCGGGGCAGCGATCCTGTCGAGACCGCCCTTCATATAGCCGCCGACGTCATAGGTGACGGTCAGGGTGGTCGTGCCTTCCTTCTCCGCCAGCCCGAAGCTCATATGGCCGGCCGCGCCACTGTTCTGCAGCGGACCCAGAGCCCCGAACAGGGTCAGCTTCTGGCCGGGCTGGGCGTAGACGGTGCTCATGTGCAGGACCGAGCCGCCGCCCGGCAGCCTTTCGCAGAAGCAGCCGCCCGACGCCGCCGCCAGCGACAGGTTGGCCGCCGAACCCGACCAGGTATGGGAGGAGTCCCACCAGGTCGCCGGCTGGACAAGCGAGGCCCAGACCTTGGCGGCCGGCGCGGCAATCTCGACCGCATGCTTGACCTGGAAACCGCCGGGTGTGGCGTCCGCGACTTCTGCGCGGGCGGCGGTGGCGGCAAGGGCCAGAGCCGCCACGGAAATCCAAAGCTTCATGCGGTGTCCCCCTAGTGATCGGTGCAGGGTTCCCGCCCCGCGGCCGTGACGTCAAGCTTCAGGAGTTTCCTTGACGGAATGATCGCGCTAGGCTTGCGCCATGAACACGACCCAAGGCGGTCGCCGGGGTTTCGTGCTCCGTCGCTCGCAAGACCTTATCCGCTCCGTATGAAGCCCCTGAACTGATCAGGCGAGATGCCGCGCGTGCGGCTCAGGGACGGCCATGCCGTCAGCGAAACATGCGGAAATTCACCGATATGACGACCAACACTCCCGACTGGGCCGCACGTTTCAGCGAGCGCATGACCCGCGTCCGCGCGAGCGAGATCCGCGAACTTCTGAAGCTTCTGGACCAGCCCGACATCCTGTCGTTCGCGGGCGGCATCCCCAATCCCGGCCTGTTCCCGGCCGAGCGGATCCAGGCCAGCTATGACGCGATCCTGGCCGATCCGAAATCGGCCGGTCAGGCCCTGCAGTACTCCGTCAGCGAGGGCTATCTGCCTCTGCGCGAATGGATCGCTGAGCGCATGACCCGCGATGGCATGCCGTGCGAGCCCGACAACGTATGCTGACCGCCGGGTCGCAGCAGGCCCTGGATCTGCTGGGCAAGCTGTTCCTGACGCGCGGCGATACGGTGATGGTGGCGCGGCCAACCTATCTGGGCGCCCTGCAGGCCTTCAACGGCTATGAGCCGGCCTATCTCGATATGCCGGAAAACGGTCTGACCGAGGGGCTCGATGCGGGGACGCGGGAGCGGGCGGCCGGGTCCCTGGGCTACTTCGTCCCCGACTTCGCCAACCCCACCGGTCAGAGCCTGACATTGGCGGAACGCGAGGCCCTGCTGGATCTCGCCAGCGATCTTGACATGACCCTGATCGAGGACGCCGCCTATCGCGAGCTACGGTTCTCGGGCGAACCCCTGGCGACCTTGTTGTCGCTCGACATTGTCCGCTCCGGCTCCATCGAGGCGGCCCGGACGCTATTTTGCGGCACCTTCTCCAAGACCGTCTCGCCGGCCCTGCGTATCGGCTGGGTCTGCGGGCCGCGCGCGGTGATCGAGAAGCTCGTTTTGCTCAAACAGGGCGCCGACCTGCATGTCTCGACCATCAACCAGATGGTCGCCCACCGCGCTGTATCCGAGGGCTACGACCAGCACCTGGGCATGCTGCGGGGGGCTTACGGCTCAAACGCCCGGGTGATGCTGGCGGCGCTGGAACGCCACATGCCTGCAGCTGTCACCTGGTCGAGACCCCACGGCGGCATGTTTGTCTGGGTCTGGCTGCCCGAGGGCATGGACGGCAAGGTGGTGCTGGAGCGGGCTCTCGCCGAGGAGCGCGTCGCCTTCGTGCCGGGCGAGCCGTTCTTCGCGGAGGTGCCGACGGCCAATGCGCTGCGGCTGAGCTACTCGCTGCCGACCGACGCGCAGATCGAGGACGGCGTGGCGCGGCTGGCGTGGTTGATCGGGCGGATGGGATAGGGGCCACACCATAAACGTTGTCATCCCGGACAAGCCCGCAGCGCGTAGATCCGGGAGCGACGCCTGAACTCCGCGCTTCTGGCGGTCCCGGCTCTACCCCCGGCCTTCGCCGAGGCACGGCCGGGATGAAAAGGATTTTTAATCCGGCGGCGAGGTCACCGTCGCCCCGCTGGCCTTCAGCCGGTCCAGCACCCCGTTGGCCGGCAACAGAAACGCCAGATCGACCACCGCCACCGTGACGCCCGGCCGGTTCAACACGTCCGACAGCGCCGAGGCCGACTGGCCGATCTGCTGCTCCAGAAGTTTGGCCCCGGCCGGCGAGCGGGCCAGGCAGCGCTGGGCGGCGCTAGCGGAATAGCGCGAACGGACACTGGCCAAATCGCCCCGCGCCCAGTCCAAACCTATGGTTTTCGGCCGGCCACCGTCATATTCGAGCTCGTCCAGGGCGTCGCGCAGGCAGGCCAGCTGAGCGTCCTTGGACAGCTTGCCAGCGCTGGAGACCACCGCGCTCATCCGGTACTGGCCCATGGCCTTGATTTTGACCTTCCGGGCCTTGGCCATGCGCTCGATGGTGCTCACCGGCTTGGCTTCCGAAAGCCCGGCGGCCTGGCGGAAATCCGACAGCAGCAGGAAACCCGCCATGGCCGGCTGCCAGTTCTTGTACTCGCTGGCGCTTTTCCTGGCCCGGGTGCGGCCCGAGACGAAGCGCGCCTTCAGGTCGGGCGGCAGTTCGTCTTCCAGCTTGTCACCCATCCCCTGGCGCAGACCCGCGCCGCCCTTCAGCACGAACCCGGCGATCTGGGCTGGACCGACCGAGGCTTTGGGCGGTGTCAACAGCAGGTCGGCCTGATCGAGAGCGCGTTCGAGACGCGGGCTCTTCCAGGCCATCTGGTGGGGCAGGGGCGCGGCCGAGCCGACGACGTAGAGTTTCGAGCCGCCCTTTTCGACCAGCCAGATGGCCGGACCGGGCGCGCGGGCCACGACCAGCAGCTCTTCGACCACCGCGCTGCCGGGACCTTCGGAGGCAAGGCCGAGATTGATGGTTTGGGCGTTGGCGGCAGTGGCGGAGAGCAGGGCGGCGACCGTCAGCGCGGCCAAGCTGGATTTTACGATTGCCATGTCACCTTCGGAGTAAGCCAAGGTCTTTGCGCTATCATTCACTCTTGTCATCCCGGCCGCAGCGCAGCGGAGAGCCGGGACCCAGGGGCCAATGCCGTGCGGTTGCCCCCGGGTCCCGGAGAGCCTTTGCAAGGCTTTCGGGATGACAACCTTTAGAGCGCGGAGCTGCAACTAGGCCCCCGGCGGAACCGGGAAGCCGCGGTTGCGCATCAGGGCGCCGATCTTCACGTCCCGGCCCCGGAAGGCGCGGAACTGCTCGACCGGATCGACCGAATTGCCCTTCGACATGATGGTGTTGATCAGGCGCTGGCCGGTTGGCTTGTCATAGAAGCCGCCGGGCGCCTCCTTGAAGGCCTCGGCCACATCAGCGGTCAGGGTGTCGGACCAAAGATAGCTGTAATAGCCGGCCGAATAGCCGTCGCTGGAGAACACGTGACCAAACTGCGGCGTGCGGTGCCGCATCACGATCTCCTTGGCCATGCCAAGCCTGGTCAGCTCTTCGCGCTCGAACCTGTCGGGATCGATATCGACGTCGCCGGCCAGGTGCAGCTTCATGTCGATCAGGGCGCTGGCCAGATATTCGGTGGTGTCGAAGCCCTGGTTGAACTTGTCCGCCGCTTTGATCTTATCGACCAGGGCCTGAGGGATCGGTTCGCCGGTCTTGTAGTGAACGCAGAACTTGGAGAGCACCTGCGGGGTCGGCAGCCAGTGCTCGTTCAGCTGGCTGGGGAACTCCACATAGTCGCGCGCCACGGCCGTGCCCGACACCGACGGATAGGTCGCATTGGCGTTCAGGCCGTGGATGGCGTGACCGAATTCGTGGAACAGGGTGGTGGCGTCGTCCCACGAGATCAGCACCGGCTCGCCAGGCGCGCCCTTGATGAAGTTGGAATTGTTGGAGACGAGCGTGGTGATCTCGCGCTTAAAACGCTCTTGCGTCCGATAGGCGTTCATCCACGCGCCCGAGCGCTTGCCCTCGCGGGCATAGGGATCGAAGTACCACAGGCCGACATGCTTGCCGGCTCGGGTCACCTCATAGACCGTGATGTCCTCGTGATAGACGGGAAGGCCTTCGACCTTCTTGTACTGGAAGCCATAGACCTCGCCCGAGGCCCAGAACATCGCCTCGCGCAGCTTGTCCAGCTGCATGTACGGCTTCACCTCGTTCATATCGAGGTCGTACTGCGCCTTGCGGACCTTCTCGGCATAGAAGCGATAGTCCCAGGGCTCGATCTTGAAGCCGCCCTTTTCAGCGTCGACGATGGCCTGCATGGCCGCCACGTCGATGGCCACCTGGGCGATGGCCGGGGTCCACACCGCTTCCATCAGCTGCATGGCGTTTTCGGGGTTCTTGGCCATGGCGTTCTCAAGACGCCAATGGGCGTGGGTCTTGTAGCCCAGCAGCTTGGCGCGCTCGACGCGCAGCTTGAGGACTTTGGCGATCAGGGCGTTGTTGTCGGTAGCCCCGCCGCCGTCGCCGCGATTGACGAAGGCCTTCCAGACCTTTTCGCGGGTGGCGCGCACCGGCGAATAGGTGAGGTAAGGATCGACGCTGGAGCGGGTGTTGACGATGATGTGCTTGCCCGCAAGCTTGCGCTGGGTCGCGTTGGAGGCCGCGTTGCCCTTCAGCGAGTCGGGCAGGCCGACCAGATCGGCCTCGGTCAGCTCGATATAGGTGTTCTCGTCGGCCAGCAGGTTCTGGCTGAACTTGGTGAAAAGGCCGGCCATTTCGGTGTTGATCGCCGCGACCCGCGCCTTGGCGGCGGTGTCCAGCTTGGCGCCGGCTCGCACGAAGTTGGTGTAGTAGATCCACAGAACGCGCTGCTGCTCGGAGGTCAGTTTGGTCTTGGTCGGCGAGGTGTAGACCGCCTCAATACGCTTAAAGAGCGCCGCGTTCTGGGTGATCTTGTCGCCAAAGCTGGCGAGTTTGGGGTCCATCTCGGCCTCGACCAGCTGGAACTCCGGCGAGCTCATGTTCGAGCCCCAGATGCCATAGTAGCAGTAGAGGTCCGACAGGCTGCGGCCGCTGTTTTCCAGGGCGGCGATGGTGTTGTCGAAGGTCGGGGCGGCCTTGTTGGCGGTGATCACATCGATCTCGGCCAGGTTTTTGGCCATGGCCGTTTCCAGGGCCGGCTTGAAGTCGGCGACCTTGACCTTATCGAAGGCCGGCACGCCGCCATAGGGACCCGTCCACTTGGCGAGCATGGGATTGGCGTCGGCGGCCATGGCGAAACTCGGATTGAGGGTCGCGGCGGCGCCGGTGGCGGCGGCTGATGCGAGGAAAGTACGACGTTGCACGGATGATCTCCGGTGGATGTGTTGGCGGAGACCCTAGGCCAGCCCCGGGTCTGCGTCACATGACAGGACCGTAACGTTTGACTCGGGCGGTAAGTGGGCGCGTGGACGAACCGTTCGAGCAAGGCTAAACCTTGGGCATGTCCATCGGCGTCTTTGACTCAGGGGTTGGCGGTCTGTCCGTCCACCGCGCTCTCGTGCAACGCCTCCCGCAGGCGGATTTCACCTATCTGGCCGATCAGGCCAATGCGCCCTATGGCGGTAGGCCCGGCGAGGAAATCGTCGATCTGACCCGCGCGGGCTGCGAGCGATTGTTCGAGGCGGGCGCCAGTCTGGTGGTGCTGGCCTGCAACACGGCGTCGGCCATAGCCCTGCGCCGCCTGCAGCAGACCTGGCTTCCGGCTTATCGCAGGTCGCTGGGCCGGCCGATCAACATCCTGGGCATCATCGTGCCGACCATCGAGGCGGCCACGGGCCTGCCCTGGGAGCACGAGGCCGAGCGGCGCGGCGACAAGGTCGAACAGCTGGACGTGCTGGGCGTCTTCTCGACTCCCGGCACGGCGAAATCGCGGGTCTATGAGATCGAAATCGACAAGCGCAAGCAGGACCTGGCGGTGTTTTCAGAGCCCTGTCCGAACCTCGCCCGGATGATCGAGGCCGACACCGGGGCGGTGGAGCTGGCCAAGGAAATCGACGGCCACGTCCAGGCGCTGAAGACCCGCATCGGTCGCTATCCCGACCGCGTGGTGCTGGGCTGCACGCATTACGAGATCGTCGCCGACATCTTCCGCGCCGCCCTGCCGGCGGGCACGCCGCTGATCCAGCAGCCCGCCGCGACCGCCGATGCGCTCGAACTCTATCTGGAGCGCCATCCGGACCTGAACCCTGGAACCGGCGGCAGCCGGGTGTTCCTGACCACCGGCGCGCCGGGTCCGCAGAACGGTCTGGTCGAAAGCTTCTGGGGCGGTCCGCTGCGGTTCGAAGCGGCTTAGGGTCTTTGCTGGAGAAGGCCGGCCCTTGATCGCCGGCCGAAAAGCTAGAGCCCTTTCCGACCTGATGGCTTCATCAGGGTCGGGCGAAAAGGGCTCTAAATCAAAAGTTTAGAGCATTTTTCGATCCGATAACCGTTTCACACTTATCGGAAAATGCTCTAGCGACCTGACGCCCGACCGGCGTCCTCGGCGAAGGCGCCGAACATCGGGTCTCAGGCCAGGATCGTCAGCTCATCGATCAGGCCCTCGATCGCGAAGGGGTCTTGGGCAATCAATTGCTCGACCTCGTCGCGACTGTCCGCCGTCATGATGATGAACCCGGCGCGCTTGCCGAGACCCGTCACGGGGCCCGACGCCTTGATCTTCCCCGCTTCAATCAGAGACTGGAGAAAGGTGACGTGGGGAATGACGTGCCGCCCCCAGCCCTCGCCGTCGGCGGTGGGTCATCGTCACCGAAAAGAACGCCATGCGAGATACTCCGGTCTGCGGATGAAACCCTGCCACTCGCGCGCGGGATACGCCATCTCGGCATGTCCATTGACGGCTACGGCCCCCAGAACCCCGCGACTCTATGAATCAGCCACAAACGAACGCCGTAAACGCCCCTTAACTCTCTTCAGGCACAACATGGCGGTTCGATAGTTCGATACCCGGTGTTTTCGGAGAGTTTCATGGCGCGAGCGGCGCGGCGTACAACGGTGGAGCTCTTCTGGGATGCGGTCCGCTATGGCTGGGCGCAGCCCTGGTCGGCGCGGTTCCGCGGCGGTCTGGTCACCGTGCTCGGCGCCAGCCTGCTGCTGGCCGTCGCGACCTATAATTACGACGATCCCAGCCTGAACGCCGCCACCGGGGTGGGGGCCACCAACGCCTTGGGCGGAGCCGGAGCGGCGGTCGCCGACATCCTCATGCAGTCGCTGGGTCTGGTGGGTTGGCTCGCCGCCCTGCTGATGCTGGTGTTCGGCCTGACCCGTGTCTCTCAGGCTGACCCGGCCGCCGCGCGCGCCGACCTTCGCCTGCGCGCCCTCGTCGGCGTGGCCGGTCTGCTGGCCTTGGCTGGTATGCTCGCCGCCTTGCCAACGCCCGCAATCTGGCAATCCGCGAAGGGCCTCGGTGGGTTCTGGGGCGATGGTCTGCTGCACCTGATCGCCGCCATATTCGCCTTCGCCCGCGTGCCCGCCGCCGAGATGATCGCCGCCACCCTGCTGGCCATCGGCGCCGCCATCGCCCTTGGCTACGCCATCGGCTTCCGCCGCTTCGATCCCGAGGCCATCGCCTACGCCGTCGGCGGCGCCCTGCAACCGCGCGAGCGGGCTGAGCCTGAACCTGTCGCTCAGGCCCCCAAGGCGCCGCGCGCCCGCAAGGCTGTCGAAACGCCGGTCCCGCCACGTCGTCCGGCCCGGCCCGAGGTCGAAGCGCCTGAACAGGCCTATACACCGCCACCCGCCGCCTCTGATGACCAAGAGGACGAGCCCGTCGCGGCCCGTCCCTTGGCCATCGCCAAGCCCAAGAACTTGCCCAAGGACAGCGGCCGCGAGCAACGCGAACAGCAAAAAGCTTTCAATTTCAACGATGAGGGCGGCTTCCAGCTGCCCGAGCTAGCCATGCTGGCCAAGGCCAAGCCGCGCTCGTCCGACGTCGATGCCGCCGCCCTACGCCAGAACGCCCGCCTGCTGGAAAGCGTGCTGGCCGAGTTCGGCGTCAAGGGCCAGATCGACCAGATCCGCCCAGGCCCCGTGGTCACCATGTACGAGCTGGTGCCGGCCCCGGGCGTCAAGACCGCCCGTGTCGTGGCCCTGGCCGATGACATAGCCCGCTCGATGAGCGTGATCTCGTGCCGCGTGGCCGTGGCCCAGGGCCGCAACGCCATCGGCATCGAAATGCCCAATTCACGCCGCGAGACCGTCTATCTGCGCGACCTGCTGTCCAGCAACGACTACGACAAGACCAACTCGATCCTGCCCATGGCCCTGGGCGAGACCATCGGCGGCGAGCCCTATATCGCCGACCTGGCCAAGATGCCCCACCTGCTGATCGCCGGCACCACCGGCTCGGGCAAGTCGGTCGGCGTCAACGCCATCATCCTGTCGATCCTCTACAAGCTGCCGCCCGAGAAGTGCCGCTTCATCATGATCGACCCGAAGATGCTGGAACTCAGCGTCTATGACGGCATCCCGCACCTGCTGGCCCCTGTCGTCACCGATCCTAAGAAGGCCATCGTCGCCCTGAAATGGACCGTGCGCGAGATGGAGGACCGCTATCGGCGGATGTCCAAGATCGGCGTGCGCAACATCGCCGGCTTCAACGAGAAGGCCAATGAGGCCCTCGAACGCGGCGAGCACTTCGAGCGCACCGTCCAGACCGGCTTCGACGACGCCGGCCGTCCGATCTATGAGACCGAGCAGATCCGTCCCGAAGCCATGCCCTATCTGGTGGTGGTGATCGACGAGGTCGCCGACCTGATGATGGTGGCCGGCAAGGACATCGAAGGCGCCGTCCAGCGCCTGGCCCAGATGGCTCGCGCCGCCGGTATCCACCTGATCATGGCCACGCAGCGCCCGTCGGTCGACGTGATCACCGGCACCATCAAGGCCAATTTCCCCACCCGCATCAGCTTCCAGGTGACCAGCAAGATCGACGCCCGCACCATCCTGGGCGAGCAGGGCGCCGAGCAGCTGCTGGGCCAGGGCGACATGCTCTACATGGCCGGCGGCGGGCGGGTCACCCGTCTGCACGGACCGTTCGTCAGCGATGGCGAGGTCGAGGCCGTGGCCAAGTTCCTGCGCGACCAGGGCACGCCCAACTATCTGGAAGAGGTCACCGCCGGCGGCGAAGAGGAACAGGAAGAAGCCATCGAGGGCGCCTTCGGCGGCGAGGGCGGGGCCAACGACCTCTACGACCACGCGGTGGCCGTGGTCACCCGCGACCGCAAGGCCTCGACCAGCTACATTCAGCGCCGCCTGCAGATCGGCTATAACCGGGCGGCATCCTTGATGGAGCGGATGGAGAAGGAAGGCGTGGTCGGCGCCGCCAATCACGCCGGCAAACGCGAGATCCTGGCCCCGCCGCCGCCGGGGCTTTGATCCCATTAAATCCGCTCTCCCCGGCAAAGGCCGGGGCCCAGATCGAACGCAGAAAGATTGGTGGTCTGCCACCGCCGCATCCCGGATCATCCCCAAACGCTCAGGCTGAATCTGGCCCCGGCCTTCGCCGGGGAGAGCGGAAGTGGGGTGATAGGCGCGAACAATAACTGTGCGCTCGTCCGATTTGTCCCCCCGCGATGGAGCCATCGTAGCGGCTCAAACCCGGCTATCGCCTGTAGATGACCAATGTCTCGGCCTGCTCGATCTTCCATTCATCTTCCCGCGCGGAAAGCGCCTTGATCGTGTGACCCGCTTTCAGCGTCCATTGACGGCACAGTTCGGGGTCAGAATCGAAGACGCTAACCTTTCCTCGCTGCCCCAAGGTTAGAGCTACCCAGTGGTCGCTCGGCTTCCGAATTCCCTGGACAACGACCTGCGCACCTTCACTTTTGAAGCAGGCTTTCAGGCGTAACCAGAACTCATCCTCGGTCTTCGCAAGCGTAGCGCCGTGAAAGGGTCGCTTCACCGAGAGAGCCCTCGCATACAGTGCAAGACAATCTTGGAGCATCCGCTCCTCTGTCTCAAGACCCATTCCATTAATCAGTTCACATGTCATGTTGCTGGCGATCAACGAGCGAACGGCGGTGTCGTATATCTTCTTAGGCGGCTGCTTGATGCCGCAGCGGGAAAAAGCGTTGATGATGGCGTAGATGCCGCACAGAGCGTCGTGTTCACCTTGCCTGTAAACTTTCAAAGTACGCCCCTCTTGCCTCTACCCATCGGCCAAGCCGTTAGGTCATACTAGGCACACCAAAGGCCAAACATGGAAGATCAAAGTCTGCTTCCACCCATCGCGGACATCTGTAGCGCCCTGCCCCGCTTCGCTTCCCGCAACCCTCACTCCAGCTTCCGCGTTCTCCCAGCCCCAACCTGAACGGCGCTTCATCGGAGCGCCGGAAAATGGCCTTGCGACGGCCTTTCGCTCGTCGTCTGGGCAGGGCAAAGGTTGACGCCTAAGGAGACCGCATGACCGAGACCCCGACCACCCGTCGCGCCCTGATCGCCGCCGCCGGCGCCAGCCTGGCCGCCGCTTCGTTCGGCGGATCGGCCCTGGCTCAATCCGCTTCAAGGGGCGCGCCGAAGGCTGCCGTCCTGACGCCGGAGCAGAAGGCGCTGGTCGAGAAGGCCACTAGCTATATCCAGGGCCTGTCCTCGGCCAAGGGCCGGTTCATCCAGACCGACCAGCGTGGCACGGTCACACAAGGCACGCTTTATCTGCAACGTCCCGGCAAGGCGCGGTTTGCCTATGATGGCCCGTCCGGCCTGCTGGTTGTCAGCAACGGCAATAACGTCAACATCTTCGACAGCCGCCTGAAGACCTTCGAGAGCTATCCGTTGAGCCGCACGCCGCTGGCCCTGTTGCTGGCCCGCGAGGTGCGCCTGGATCGCGGCGTGGTCGTCACCGACGTGCGCAGGCTGGCCGATGGCTTCACCATCGTGGCCCAGGACGCCAGGCGCCAGACGCTGGGCCGCATCAGTCTCGATTTCAGCGACGGCCCCGTTTCGCTGATCGGCTGGACGGTCAGCGACGTGAAGGGCAGCCAGATCCGCGTGCGGCTGGTCGATTTCGAGAAGACCGCAGGCCTGGATCCCAAGCTGTTCGTGCTCACCGACCCTCGACCGCGACGCGCTGGGGCGAAATCGTAATTGTGACATTCGCACAACATGCAAGAATCAACAGACTCGCCTCTTGACTATTAATCTCGCAGTGGCATATTTAACACGCATGGCGACGAGAGCCCGACCCTCTCCTCGCAAACCGTGCCGGATACTATCCCCTCCCGGTGGCGGCATGAGAGACCCGACTTTCGCCCAAGCACCCTAGATGGCGCTTGGGCGTTTTTCGTTTTGGCCGGCAGTGGCCGTGCGGGCGAAGCGCCCTAGATGGCGCTCGGGAGTTTTTCGTTTGGCAGGCAGTGGCCGGCCGGGCGAATCGCCCGGATGGGCTTGGGCGTTTTTCGTTTCCGGGTGCGCCCAAACGATCTAGAGCCAGACCATGCGCCTCCGTATCGCCACCTGGAATGTCAACTCCGTCCGCCTGCGCGCCGAGCAGATCGCCCGTTTCGTCGATGAACAGGCCCCCGATGTCCTGTGCCTGCAGGAGATCAAGTGCCAGGAGGCCGAGTTTCCCCGCGAGGCCTTTGAGGCCGCAGGCCTCAAGCACCTGAAGATCGCCGGCCAGAAGGGCTGGCACGGCGTGGCTATTGCCTCGCGCCTGCCGTTCGAGGACGTACCGACCCTGATGAACTGCCGCGAGGGCCATGCTCGCTGCGTTGCGGTGAAGGTGGCCGGCGTCGATATCCAGAACTTCTACATCCCGGCCGGCGGCGATGTGCCCGATCGCGAGACCAACAAGAAGTTCGACCACAAGCTCGATTTCTACGAGACCCTGACCGCCGCCTTGAAGCGCCGCGATCCTAAGGCGCCGCTGATCGTGACCGGCGACCTCAACATCGCCCCGGGCGACAACGACGTCTGGAGCCACCGCCAGATGTCGCGCGTGGTCAGCCACACGCCCGTCGAGCTGGAAGCCTTCGCCGCTCTAGTGGGCTCGATGGACTTTCTCGACTTGCCGCGCCTGGCGACGCCGGAACCGGAAAAGCTCTATTCCTGGTGGAGCTATCGCGCCGCCGACTTCCGCAAGTCCAATCGCGGCCTGCGCCTGGACCACATCCTGGCCAGCCCCGGCCTGCGCGACGCGACTATAATCGATGGCAAGGTGTCATCGAAAGTACACGACACCGTGCGCGAGTGGGAACGTCCGAGCGACCACGCGCCAGTGACGGCGGATTTGAAGGTTTAGGCGGCCGACGCAGGTTTTGACCGGCGCAGCGGCGAGGCGGCCTAGCTGGCGATCTGGACCAAGCCCAGCTTCACCCAGACGGCCTTGTCCTTCAGCGTCGACTGGATCCACTCGACATGGACCGCGCGTTCGGCCTCGGTGGAGCGGGCGGCCAGGGGGCGGGGGCGGGCGCCGTAAGCGCCGGCCTGCAGTTGGGCGGTCATGGCGGCGGTGACCACCGCCGTCAGTTCCAGGGCGCGTTCCTTGCCGCCCTGCAGTTCCAGATAGACCTCGGCCAGCAGGTGGGCGTCGATCAGGGCGCCGTGCTTGTCGCGGCTGTCGAGGCTGATCTTGAAGCGTTTGCACAGCGCGTCGAGCGAGTTGTACATGCCCGGAAAGCGCTTCTTGGCCATGGCGAGAGTGTCGACCCAGCGAGGCTCGGGCAGGGCGGCGCGACCGCACTTTTCCAGCTCGAAATTGACGAAGCTGCGGTCGAACGCGGCGTTGTGGGCGATCAACGGACTGTCGCCGACGAACTCGATGAAGCGGTCGGCGATCTCATGAAACTTGGGCTTGCCGGTCAGGAATTCCGACGACAGGCCGTGAACCTTCTGCGCCTCGGCCGGCATGTCGCGCAGCGGGTCGCAATATTCGTGGAACGAGCGCCCGGTCGGCATGAAGTCGACCACCTCGATGCAGCCGATTTCGACTAGGCGGTCGCCCGTCTTCGGATCGAAGCCGGTGGTTTCAGTGTCGAGGATGATTTCCCGGGCCATGCCGATTCAATGGAGCCGTTCGGAGCCAGCTTCAAGCCGTGGCGCGCAAGCGAGTCAGGATGTCGCGGACTTGTCCACGGGCGTGTTCGAGACCCCGGCCGGTGTCGATGATGAAGTCGGCCCGGGCCCTCTTTTCGGCGTCGGGCAGCTGGCGGGCGAGGATGGCTGCGAACTTGGCCTCGTCCATGCCGGGCCGGGCCAGTACCCTCTGTCGCTGAACCTCGGGAGGAGCCGAGACGACTGCCACCTTGTGGACATGCTTGTCGCCGCCGGTTTCGTAGAGCAGGGGCACGTCGAGCACGATGATGTCGTGGCCAGCGGCCTCAGCGTCTTCGAAGAAGCCGATGCGATGGCCTCCGACCAGCGGATGGACGATAGCTTCCAGCTTCTGAAGCGCCTCGGGATCGCCAACCACCGCCGCGCTCAGCCGCGTGCGGTCGATGGCGCCGTCCACGACCACGCCGGGGAAGGCGGCCTCGACCGGAGCGACCGCCGCGCCGCCGACCGCGTAAAGCGCATGCACCGCCGCGTCGGAATCGTAAACCGGCACGCCCTGCGCCTCGAACATCGCCGAGGTCGTCGACTTGCCCATGCCGATGGAGCCGGTCAGGCCCAGAATGACCATGGCTCAGGCCTCGCCAAGATGGCGAAGAGCCAAGGCCCGGACATCCACCGAAGCCGGAGGCGCCTGGCCATAGAAGGCCTCGAATGACGGGACGGCCTGTCGAAGCAGCATTTCGAGGCCATCGACCGTGCGGCGGCCCAAGGCTTCGGCGCGACGCAGGAACTCGGGGCGCAGCGGCCTATAGACCATGTCCATCACCACGGCGCCGGCGGGTGTCAGTTCCAGCGGCGCGGCAGGGCCGGCGCCGCCGCCAAGGCCCAGGGATGTCGCGTTGATCACCAGACCGGTGTCGGAGAGCAGGCCGGGCAAGGCGGCCTCATCGGCGGCGACAACCCTGGCCCCGAACGCCGCAGCCAGTTCTTCGGCGCGCGCTGGGGTGCGGTTGACGATCCGCACCTGGGGCGCGCCGGCCAGCAGCAGGGCCGCGACTGCGCCCCGGGCCGCGCCGCCAGCCCCGAGGATCGTCACGGGCGCGGCGGCGATGTCGAAGCCTGAAGCCTGGGCGGCGAGGGCGCCCAGCAGGCCCGGGCCGTCAGTGTTGTCGGCGCGGATCGTGCCGTCGGCCTCGAAGATCAGCAGATTTGCGGCGCCGGCCATCCGGGCCAGGTCGCTGGCGGTGTCTGCGGCGGCTAGGGCGCGTTCCTTGAAGGGGATGGTGACGTTGAGGCCGCGAATGGCTCCGCCACGCAGACCATCGACAAAAGCTTCGAAGCGATCTTCAGCCGGCGCGAAAGGCACGTAGGCCGCGTCGAGGCCGGCGGCGGCGATCCAGGCATCGTGGATCAGCGGGCTCATCGAATGCTTGATCGGCGCGCCACAGACGCCCGCGATGATTGCCGCGCCGGTGATGGTCGAGCTCATGCCTCGAGCGCTCCATGCAGGCGCAGGAAATCCAGCAGGCCCACCAGCGGCAAACCGAGGATGGTGAAATAGTCGCCGTCGATGGCGTCGAACAGCTGCACGCCTTCGCTCTCCAGCTCGTAGCAGCCCACGCAGTGCAGGATGTGCTCGCCCCGGCGCTCCAGATAGCCATCGAGCCAGGCGTCGCTGAACGGCCGCACCGACAGCTTGGCGGTTTCGACCACCCGCCAGATCGGCTTGCCATCTCGGGCGACGACCACCGCCGAATGCAGCTTGTGGGTCTTGCCGCGCAACTCCTGCAGCAGGGCGAGGGCCTGATCGAGGGTCTCGACCTTGTCGATCAGCCGGCCAGCGAAATCCAGGGTCTGGTCGGCGCCGATCACCAGGCCGGGCCGCTTGGTCGAGACCTTGACCGCCTTCAGCTCGGCGAGTGCGTCGGCCACTTCGCGCGGGTTTGCGCCCTCGGCCAGCAGCCCGGCCTTGGTCGCGTCTTCATCCACGCCCGCGACAACCGCCTCGAACGCAAGCCCGGCATTGCGCAGGATCGCCTGACGGGCCGAGCTCTTCGACGCCAGGGTGACCGGCGTGCGGCTCATCCCAGAACCTCGACCTGGCCGCGACCGCCCGACAGCAGGTTGATGATCGCGGCGGCCGTCTCTTCCACCGAGCGGCGCGTGACGTCGATGATCGGCCAGCCCATCTTCTCGAACAGCCGGCGGGCGGCGATGATCTCGCTGCGCACCGCGTCGGTGTCTATATAATCGCTCTCGCGGTTCTCTTTCAGGGAGAGCAGCCGGTTTCGACGGATCTGGATCAGCCGGTCGGGCGAGGTCATAAGCCCGACGATCAGGGTGTTCTTTAGCTCGAACAGCTCGGTGGGGGGCGGCCTTCCCGGCACCAGAGGCACATTGGCGGCCCGCACGCCGCGATGAGCCAGATAGATGCAGGTCGGGGTCTTGGACGTCCGCGAGACGCCCACCAGAATTACGTCGGCCTGGGTCAGGTCCTGGCCGCCCTGGCCGTCATCGTGGGCGATGGCGTAGTCCAGGGCCTCGATGCGGTCGAAATAGTCGTTGTTCAGCGCATGCTGGGCGCCCACCCGCGTGGAAATCCGAGCGCCCAGATAGCGCGACATGGCGCTGACCACAGGGTCCAGAGCGGCGATGCAGGGCATCTCCAGTCGCCGGCAGCCTTCCTCGAGCGCCGAGCGCAGGCCAGCGTCGATAATGGTGTGCATGACCACGCCCGGCGCGCCGGCGATTTCCTCCAGCGCCCGGTCAAGCTGCCGGGTGGAACGGACCAGAGCGTAGATGTGCTCGATCGGCAGGATGTCGGTGAACCGCGCGCAGACTGCCCGGGCCATCGCGTTCAACGTCTCTCCGGTCGAATCCGACACCAGATGGATATGGAAATAGGTCGCGAAACGCGGCGCCGGACGGTCGTCGCCCAGCCCACCGCTCGAACCTTCCTGTGAATCATCCGTTAACGGTTGCTTAACCACTTGGCCTGCCTCTGGGGACGCGCGGGCGCCAAAGCCGTCCCAAAGCGTCGTGTCATGTCGCCGCTGTGATCAACGGCCGCATTGACCGCGTAACATCCCCAAGCCGAATCTGCATCCCTGGATCTTGGATCATCGCTGTCCCATGGTCGGGAACAAATGGTTAATGAGGCGTTAAGCAAGGTGACGCTCGTTAAGAGTTCATTAATAAACGCAAGGTCCTAGCCATCCATCCCCATGATTAACAGGGCGATGTCCCCATGTGGGGGATCGTGGGCATAAGCCCTGATGGCATGTGGGAGTCAGCGGTGGTGAGACGGTTTTCCCCAGTTCCCACTTGCCCTTCTCCTCCTACTGTCAAACTTAAGATCTTATTAATAAATGAAGATAGGCCTTCGGGCTTGAGCCCAAGGGCGGGACGGGATTTAAGGCCCCTATGACGCTCGTGACGCCCAAACTGCTTTCGGTCCTGTCGGGACAAACCGCTGACCGCCCTCCCGTATGGTTCATGCGCCAGGCCGGTCGATACCTTCCGGAGTACCGCGCGGTTCGCGCCACGACGCCGGATTTCATCAGCTTCTGCTTCGATCCTGAAAAGGCCGCCGAGGTGACGCTGCAGCCGATGCGGCGCTTTCCCTATGACGCGGCCATCGTGTTCGCCGACATCCTGCTGATCCCCGGCGCCCTGGGGCAGAAGGTCTGGTTCGAGGCGGGCGAGGGTCCCAAGCTTGGCGAAATGCCCTCCATCGAATCCATGGCCGAACTGGCCGGCAGTGCGGGCGCCAAGCTGTCGAACATCGGCGAGACGCTCCGCCGTGTGCGCTCCGCCCTCGATCCCGAAAAGGCGCTGATCGGCTTTGCCGGCGCGCCCTGGACGGTGGCGACCTACATGATCGAGGGCGGGTCCAGCGATCGGACCGCCGCGCGGACCTACGCCTATCAATACCCTGAAAAGCTGGACCAGCTGATCGCGGTGCTGGTCGAGGCGACCATCGACTATCTGGTCATGCAGGTAAACGCTGGGGCTCAGGCGCTGAAGCTGTTCGAAAGCTGGGCCGAGGGCCTGTCCGAGCCGCAGTTCGAACGGCTGGTGATCAAGCCGCATGTCGCCATCATTCAGGGTCTGCGGGATCGTGGCGTCACGGTTCCGATCATCGGTTTCCCGCGCGGCGCGGGCGCTCTGGCCGAGACCTATGCCTCCGTCGTGCCGGTGCAGGGCATGGCGCTCGACACCCAGGTCAGCGCGGTCATGGGTCAGCGCATTCAGAAGATCAAGCCGATCCAGGGCGCGTTGGACCCGCTGCTGTTGCGGGCCGGCGGCGACCAGCTGCTGCGCCGGGTCGATCAGTTGATCGAGCAGTGGGGGCAGGGTCCCTATATCTTTAATCTGGGCCATGGGATCCTGCCCGATACGCCCATCGCTCATGTCGAGCAGGTACTGGCTAGGGTGACCGGCAAATGAGCCCGCGTAGGAAGGTCGCAGTTGTTCTGTTCAACCTCGGCGGGCCCGATGGTCCGGACGCGGTGCGGCCATTTCTGTTCAATCTCTTTCGCGACCCGGCGATCATCGGCGCGCCGGCCATTATCCGCTATCCGTTGGCGGCGCTGATCTCGACGACCCGCGCCAAGAGCGCCAAGGCCAATTACGCGATGATGGGCGGCGGCTCGCCCTTGTTGCCGGAAACCGAGAAGCAGGCGCTGGCGCTGGAAGCGTCTTTGGCCGAGGCCATGCCCGACGCCGAGACCAAGTGCTTCATCGCCATGCGCTACTGGAAGCCGCTGACCGAAGAGACCGCGAAGGCCGTGAAAGCCTGGGCGCCCGACGAGGTGGTGCTTCTGCCGCTCTATCCGCAGTTTTCCACCACCACCACCGGCTCGTCCGTGAAGGCGTGGAACAAGGCCTACCGCGGTCCAGGCAAGGTTCGCGCCGTCTGTTGCTATCCGACCGACGACGCCCTGATCGAGGCCCATGCCCGACTGATCCGCGAGACCTACGAAAAGGCCGGAAGCCCAGGGCCCGCGCGTCTGCTGTTCTCGGCGCACGGCCTGCCGGAAAAGGTCATCCTGGCCGGCGACCCCTACCAGAAGCAGATCGAGGCCACGGCCGCTGCGGTGGCCGCCAGACTGGGTGATGGCTGGGACTGGAAGGTCACTTATCAGAGCCGTGTCGGCCCGCTGAAGTGGATCGGCCCCTCCACCGACGACGAAATCGTCGCCGCCAGCGAAGAGGGCCTGGCCCTGGTGGTGACGCCGATCGCCTTCGTCTCCGAGCACATCGAGACCCTGGTCGAACTGGATCACGAATATCGCGAGCTGGCGGTCGAAGCGGGCTGTCCAGCCTACATCCGCGTTGCCGCCCTGGGTATAGAGCCGGTCTTTATAGACGGTCTGGCCAAGGCGGTGGTCGAAGCCCTGCCGCGTGACGGTGTCGCTCCGGCTTGCGCCTGGCGTTGCGGCGGCGACCTGAGCCAATGTCCCCGGACGCGAGAGGTCGCGGCGTGATCGATTTCCTGGTCCAGAACTTCCACGTCTTTCGCGGCCTGCACATTCTGGCCGCGATCGCGTTCATGGCCGGGATGCTCTATCTGCCGCGTCTCTACGTCTATCATACCAAGGCCACACCCGGCTCGGAGATGGACGAGACCTTCAAGGTGATGGAGCGCAGACTGTTGCGCGGCATCATCAATCCCGCTTCGATCCTGACCTTCGTCTTCGGCGTCGCCCTGATCCTGGCCGACAGCCAGATCCGGGGCTGGAGCTTCCTGGCTCAGCCCTGGATGCTGACTAAGCTCACAGCCCTTGCTGGCCTGTATGGCTGGCACGGCTTCCTGTCGGCCTCGCGTCGTAAGTTCGAGCGCGGCGAAAATACCCGCTCGGAAAAGTTCTGGCGGATCACTAACGAGATACCGTTCGTGCTGGCGATCGTCATCGTCATGGCTGTGACGACCAAGTTCCTGGATCACTGAAGCTCGCCAGCGAACGGGCGAGGCGCTTGACCGGCCCCCTTGCATGTGGTTCCCATCCCATCAGGCTTGACGCGCTGCGTTAAGCTCGGTCTCTTTTCACGGACTGGCGCCCGTCCTGGCGCGCCCCCTGGAGCCTGGCTCCGAAGGTCCGTTCCCCAATCGATCCGCGTCGTCGTCATGGCGCGCTCGCCGCTTTCTTCTTGCGGCGTGAGAACTGAAATCCTTTCCGGCCGGATCGCTCTTGCGGTCCGCGTCCCCGTTTGAGTCAAAACATGACCGAAGACACCGAAAACAACGAAGCTTCCGCCGAGGAAGCCATCATCGACACCACCACCCCCGCCGAGGTTCCCGGCGCCGAGTCCGAAGAGGATGGCGGCGACGACAACTCCGAGATCAGCGCCGCCGTCGCGGCCCTGGGCCTGAAGACCATGTCCCTGCAGGAGCTGAAGGAAAAATCCCCGGCCGACCTGCTGGCCTTCGCCGAGACCTTCGAGGTCGAGAACGCCAACTCCATGCGCAAGCAGGACATGATGTTCGCGATCTTGAAGACCCTCGCCGAGGAAGGCGTGGAAATCTCGGGCTCGGGCACCATGGAAGTGCTGCAGGACGGCTTTGGCTTCCTGCGCTCGCCGGAAGCCAACTATTTGCCCGGCCCGGACGACATCTATGTCTCGCCCTCGCAGATCCGCAAGTATGGCCTGCGCACCGGCGACACGGTCGACGGCGCCATCCGCTCACCGCGCGAAGGCGAGCGCTACTTTGCCCTGACCGGTGTGGCCAAGATCAATTTCGAGGCCCCCGACAACGTCAAGCACAAGATCCACTTCGACAACCTGACGCCGCTCTATCCCGAAGAGCGCCTGAACATGGAACTGCCCGATCCGACCGTGAAGGATCGCTCGGGCCGGATCATCGACATCGTCGCGCCGCTCGGCAAAGGCCAGCGCTGCCTGATCGTCGCCCCGCCGCGCGTGGGTAAGACCGTCATGCTGCAGAACATCGCCAAGTCGATCGAGACCAACCACCCGGAAATCTATCTGATCGTCCTGCTGATCGACGAGCGTCCGGAAGAAGTCACCGATATGCAGCGCACCGTGAAGGGCGAGGTCATCGCCTCGACCTTCGACGAACCAGCAACCCGCCACGTGCAGGTGGCCGAGATGGTCATCGAAAAGGCCAAGCGCCTGGTCGAGCACAAGCGCGACGTCGTCATCCTGCTGGACTCGGTCACCCGTCTGGGCCGCGCCTACAACACCACCGTCCCGTCGTCGGGCAAGGTGCTGACCGGCGGCGTCGACGCCAACGCCCTGCAGCGTCCCAAGCGCTTCTTCGGCGCGGCGCGGAACGTGGAAGAGGGTGGCTCTCTGACCATCATCGCCACGGCCCTGATCGATACCGGCAGCCGCATGGACGAAGTGATCTTCGAAGAGTTCAAGGGCACCGGTAACTCGGAAATCATCCTGGACCGCAAGGTCGCCGACAAGCGCATCTTCCCGGCTATCGACGTGCTGAAGTCCGGCACCCGCAAGGAAGAGCTGATCACCCCGCGCGACCAGCTGCAGAAGACCTATGTGCTGCGCCGTATCCTCAACCCAATGGGCGCCTCGGACGCCATCGAGTTCCTGCTGGAAAAGATGCGCCAGTCCAAGACTAACGGCGACTTCTTCCAGTCGATGAACACCTGAGTCCAGCCGGACTCACCGCCATAAGGAAAAGCCCCGGGGATGACCCGGGGCTTTTTGTTGGTCCCCGGCCGGGACTACCCGGTAGTCGGTCTACGGTAGCAGCAGGGTAGCGCCAGTCGTACGCCGGCCTTCCAGGGCCTCGTGCGCCGCCCGGGCTTCCGAAAGCGGAAAGGTCTGGCCGATGTCGATCTTGACCGCGCCGGAAGCCAGGACCTCGAACAAGGCTTCGGCGCTCTCGTCCAGTTCTTCGGTCGTGACGATGTAGTCGAACAGGCGAGGGCGGGTGACGAACAGCGACTTGCCCGACAGTTCCAGCGGGGAGAAGGGTGGCACGGGACCCGAAGCGTTGCCGAAAGTCGCCAGGACGCCGCGCCTGGACAAGCTCTTGAGGCTGGCCTCGAAGGTGTCCATGCCGACGCCGTCATAGACGACGGCTACGCCCTTGCCGCCGGTGAACTCTGTGACACGAGCGGCGACGTCTTCCTCGCGATAGAGGATCACCTGGTCGGCGCCGAGATCGCGGGCGATGATGGCCTTGGCCTGCGACCCCACGGTGGCGATCACGGTCGCGCCCAGAGTTTTGCACCATTGCACGAGGATCGAGCCCACGCCGCCGGCCGCAGCGTGGACCAGAACCACGTCGCCGGGTTTCACGTGAAAACATCGACGGACGAGGAACTCGGCGGTCATGCCTTTGAGCAGGACGGCCGCAGCGACTTCGAGGCTGACGCTGTCTGGGACCTTAACGGCCCGATCTGCGGGGACAGCAGCCGCCTCGGTGTAGGCGCCGAGCGAGCCGTTATAGGCGACTCGGTCACCGACGCCGAAGCGGGTGACGCCCTCGCCCAACGCCTCAACGACACCAGCCGCCTCCAGCCCCAGCACCGCCGGCATCTTCATCGGATACAGGCCGGACCGTTGATAGGTGTCGATGAAGTTTAGGCCCACCGCGTGGTGACGGACCAGGATCTGGCCTGGCCGCGGCGGCGGGACGGGCAGGTCGATGGCCTCGAGAACTTCGGGTCCGCCGGCCTTGGTCGCTTGGATCGCCAGCATCGATCAGGCCAGGTGAGTGTTGAAGAAGGTCAAGCTGCGGCCGTTGGCCTTGGCCGCGTCGGCGGCATCATAGTGCGCGCCACCCTCGCGCGCGAAGGCGTGGTCGCGACCTTCATAGGTATGGATCGTAATCTGCGGATGATCCTTCAACGCGGCGAGGATGACTTGCTGCGCCTCGGACGGCACGAACTGGTCCTTCTCGGCGATGTGCATCAGCAGGGGCCGGGCCAGCTTGTCGGCCTCGCCCACGTGCTTTTCCAAGCCTACGCCGTAGTAGGAGATCGAGGCGTCGGCGTCCGTTCGCGTGGCGGTCAGGAAGGCCAGCAACCCGCCCAGGCAATAGCCAACCGCGCCGACCTTGCCAGACGCGCCGGGCAGGGCGCGGGCGGCGGCGATGGTCGCGGCGATGTCGGTCACACCGGAGTCCACATCAAAGGCGTTGAACAGCTCGAAGGCCCGCTTCCACTCGGCCTCCGACTGGTCGGTGATGTCGATGCCGGGCTCGATCCGCCAGAATAGGTCGGGGCAGATGGCGACGAAGCCCTGGGCGGCCAGGCCGTCGCAGATGTCGCGCATCACCGTATTGACGCCGAAGATCTCCTGGATCACGACGACGGCGGGTGCATCAGTTGCCTGAGGCCGCGCCACATAGGCCGAAAAAACGCCGTCCGGCGTGGTGATGGTGAGGGTCTCGCTCATCGGGCTCTCCGTCGCATGGGGTCGATGTGACTTTCGACCAAAGCGCTCTAACGTGACGCGTCGGGCGTGGCCCATAACAATATCGTGCCCTGACCTGAGGGAACCGCCATGAAGATGACCATCGAGATCGACTGCACGCCGGTGGAGGCGCGCACCTTCCTGGGGCTGCCCGACGTGAGCGCCCTCAACGACCATCTGGTGAAGGAGATGCAGACCCGCATGGACGCCAATATGGCCATGCTGGCGCCCGAGGAGCTGATGAAGAACTGGATGGCCTTCGGGGCCGGCGCCCAGGACCAGTTCCGCAAGCTGATGACCGCGGCGGCGAGCGCGGCCGTGAGCAAGCGCGACTGATGACGGACACGATCTTCGCCCTGGCCACAGCGGCCGGGCGGGCGGCGGTGGCCGTGGTGCGCGTGTCCGGCCCCGCCACGCGAAACGTTGTGGCGGCGCTGGCGGGCAAGGTTCCGCCGCCGCGTCAGGCTGGCCTTCGCCGCTTGAAGCATGACGGTGTCGCGCTCGACGAAGCCCTCGTCCTCTTCTTCCAGGGACCCGCCAGCTATACCGGCGAGGACGCCGCCGAGTTTCATGTGCACGGGGGGAGGGCGGTCGTTGAGGCTCTATTGGAAGCCTTGGTCGCTCTGGGCCTGCGACTGGCCGAGCCCGGCGAGTTCACTCGACGCGCCTTCGAGAACGGCAAGCTCGACCTGGCCCAAGCCGAGGGCGTGGCCGACTTGATCGACGCCGAGACGGAGGGTCAGCGCAAACAGGCGCTCAGCCAGATCGGCGGGGCCTTGAGTCAGCGCTATGATCGTTGGCGCGAACTGCTGGTCCACGCCTTGGCGATGCTGGAAGCGGCGGTCGACTTTCCCGACGAGGATCTGCCGGAGGAAGTCGCGGCGCGCGCGCGTCCAGGGCTTGAGACGCTCGCGGCCGAGATCGACACCGCCTTGTCCGATGTTTCCCGTGGCAGACGCGTCCGCGACGGCTATCGCATCGCCCTGGTCGGCGCGCCCAACGCTGGCAAGAGCACAGTCCTCAACGGTCTGGCCGAGCGCGACGCCGCCATCGTCACAGAGATCGCCGGCACCACGCGGGACATCATCGAGGTTCCGCTGGTTCTGGGTGGTTATCGCGTCTTGCTGGCCGATACGGCGGGCCTGCGCGAGACCGTCGATGTCGTGGAAGCCGAGGGGGTGCGTCGCGCCCGCGCCTGGGCGCACAGCGCCGACCTGCGGATCTGGGTTGTCGACGGGTTTCACGTGGAACATCTGGAGAAAGAGGAAAGCAATCTTTTGACACCCGGCGACTGGGCGTTGATCAACAAGATGGATATCGCCGACGTCAAAGCGGTCGCCGCCGCTACCACTGCCTTGGCTAAGCGAGGCCTGACGGTTCAAACTGTCGCCGCCCTTACTGGAGGTGCGGTCGACCGGCTGCGGGGAGACCTGACCGTTCACGTGACGGCCGCTTTGTCGGGCGCGGAGTTTCCCGCTGCCACTCGCCTTCGTCACGCCGAACGCCTGCGAGAGGCCCGGGCCTATCTTGGCCGCGCCCTGTCCGAGGCCGGGCTGGAAGTAGAGCTGGCTGCAGAGGACGTCCGCTTGGCTGCCCGCGCCCTAGCCAAGATCACGGGTCGCATCGACGCCGAGGATATTTTGGACCGCGTCTTCTCCAGCTTTTGTATCGGCAAATAGTGTTCCACGTGAAACATCGACAGGTTGTCCACAGGCTGACCACAGCTGTGCCATGAGTGTTTCACGTGAAACGTCAGGGAGTCACATCGACCTCTTCGCCCCAAGAGCGTATATGGAACTCTAGCGCCCCCGCCGAACCCGGGGGCGTTCGCATTGAGGCGCGTACCTTTGTCCAACACCTGGGATGTTATTGTCATCGGCGGCGGCCACGCCGGCTGCGAGGCGGCCAGCGCCGCCGCGCGCACGGGCGCTCGCACTCTGCTGCTGACCCACAAGCTTGAGACCATCGGCGAAATGTCCTGCAACCCGGCCATCGGCGGCCTAGGCAAGGGCCATCTGGTTCGCGAAATCGACGCCCTCGACGGCGTCATGGGTCGCATGGCCGACAAGGCCGGCATTCAGTTCAGGATGCTGAACCGCTCCAAGGGCCCCGCTGTGCGCGGCCCGCGCTCGCAGATCGACCGTAAGCTCTATCGCGAGGCCATGCAGGCCGAGCTGAATGCCACGTGTAACCTCGACATCATCGCAGCGGCCGCCGAGGACCTGGTCGTTGAGCACGGCAAGGTCGTTGGCGTGATCGACGGGGCGGGGGCTTCGTACCTCGCGCCGCGCGTGGTGCTGACCACCGGCACTTTCCTGAAGGGCCTGATCCATCTGGGCGAGACCAGGACCCCAGCTGGGCGAGTGGGCGATGCGCCATCCATCGGCCTGTCGGATCGGCTTTACGGCCTCGACTTCCACATGGGACGCTTGAAGACCGGCACCCCCGCCCGTCTCGACGGCTCCACCATCGCCTGGCGCCGCTTGGATATGCAGGCGGCCGATGAAGAGCCCGTGCCCTTCTCGTTCCTGACCGACAAGATCACCGTCCCGCAGATCCAGTGCGGGGTCACTTGGACGACCGCCGAGACCCACCAGATCATTGCCGACCGTCTGGGCGAATCCGCCGTCTATGGCGGTCGCGCCACGGGGATCGGCCCGCGCTATTGCCCGTCCATCGAGGACAAGGTCGTCCGTTTCGCCGACAAGACCAGCCACCAGATCTTCCTTGAGCCGGAAGGTCTGGACGACACGACGGTCTATCCGAACGGGATCTCGACCTCGGTCTCGGAAGAGACCCAGCTGATGTTCCTGCGTACGATCCCGGGCCTTGAGCAGGTCGAGGTCAAGCGCTACGGCTACGCGATCGAATACGACTACGTGGATCCGCGCGAGCTGTTCCCGACCCTGGAGACCAAGCGCCTCTCGGGCCTCTATCTGGCCGGCCAGATCAACGGCACCACGGGCTATGAGGAGGCGGGGGCTCAAGGCCTGGTCGCCGGCCTCAACGCCGCCTTGGCCGTGCAGGGCAGGGAGCCCGCCATCTTCGCGCGGGATGAGGCCTATATAGGCGTGATGATCGATGACCTCGTCACCCGTGGCGTCACCGAACCCTATCGCATGTTCACCAGCCGGGCAGAGTTCCGCCTGACCCTGCGCGCCGACAATGCCGATCAGCGCCTGACCGACCGGGGCATCGCCCTGGGCATCGTTGGGCCGGTCCGCGCCGAAGCCTGGACCGATAAGAAAGCTAAACTGCAAGCGGCCCGCACCTTTGCGCGCTCGGTCAGTCTGACCCCGCCCGAGGCGCTCAAAGCCGGCTTCCTGGTCAAGGAAGACGGAGAGCGCCGAAATGTCTTCGCCATGCTGGCCTATCCCGAGGTTACCCTGGACCGTCTCGCCGAGGTGTGGCCAGAGGTTTCCACGTGGAACATGGCGGTGCGCGAGCAGATCGAGATCGAGTCCGCCTATGCCGGCTATCTCGACCGCCAGCGCGCCGACGCCGAGTCTTTCCGCAAGGAAGAGGATTTGCGCCTGCCGGCCGATCTCGACTATCGCGCCGTGGGCAGCCTTTCCAACGAGGTTCGTGAGAAGCTGACGCGCGTGAAGCCACTGACCCTGGGCCAGGCGGCCCGTATCGAAGGCGTGACGCCGGGCGCCTTGACCGCGCTGTTGGCCCACGTGCGCCGCCATGCAGCCTGAGACCGCTCCCGCTCCCGAAGTCGTAGCCGAGCCCGTGCTGGACGCGGCCGGCTACCAGGCCTTGACCGGCGTCACCGACAGCCAACTGGCGGACCTGGCCCGCTATCAGGAGCTGCTGGCCGAATGGAACGCGGTGATGAACCTCGTCGGCCCGGCCACCATCGCCACCTATTGGACCCGCCATGCGCTGGACAGTTCGCAGCTGCTTGCGATGGCTCCAGACGCCAGGACCTGGGCTGACCTGGGCGCCGGCGCCGGTCTGCCGGGCGTCGTACTGGCCATACTGCTGAAAGACACACCGGGCGCGAAGGTCCACCTCGTCGAGAGCATGGCCAAACGTTGTCGGTTCCTGACCGAGGTCGTCTCGGCCCTGGATCTGCCGGCGCAAGTGCACGTCGCCCGGGCCGAAGAGCTGAATCTCACGGTCGATGTCGTGACTGCCCGCGCCTGCGCGCCGATGACCAAGCTGCTGGGCTTTTCCTGGCCCTATCTGCACCGGGGCGCGCTGGGCCTGTTCCTCAAGGGACAGGATGTTGCAAGCGAGCTTTCCGAAGCGCAGAAGGCTTGGAAATTCGAGGCCGAGTTGCGACCTAGCCAAAGCGACCCTCGCGGTCGGATTGTTCAAGTAAAGAGGCTTTCCCGTGTCCGCTAAGCCACTCCAAGCCCTTCGCGTCCTCGCCATCGCCAACCAGAAGGGCGGGGTGGGGAAGACCACGACCGCCATTAACCTGGGCACCGCCCTGGCGGCCTGCGGCGAGCGCGTGCTGCTGATCGACGCCGATCCGCAGGGCAACTGTTCGACAGGACTGGGTATTACCCGCCAGCAGCGTCGCACCACCCTCTATGACGTGCTGATGGGCGAGTCTCCGGTGATCGACGCCGCCGTGGCGACCAGCCTCCCGGGTCTGGACGTCGTACCGGCCGACGCCGACCTGTCAGGCGTAGAGCTGGAATTGGGTCAGGCCGCCCGCCGCTCCTACCGTCTGCGCGACGCCCTTGAGCCTCTGCGGGCCAATGGCCCCTATACCTATGTGCTGATCGATTGTCCGCCGTCGCTGAACGTTCTGACCGTCAACGCCATGACCGCCGCCGACGCGGTGTTCGTGCCCCTGCAGTGCGAGTTCTTCGCGCTGGAAGGCCTTACCCAGCTGGTCCGCACCATCGAGCGGGTGCGCGGCAGTCTCAATCCGCACCTGGAGATCCAAGGGGTGGTGCTGACCATGTACGACAAGCGCAACAGCCTGTCGGAGCAGGTGGCCAAGGACGTCCGCGCCCACTTTGGCGACAAGGTCTATGACGCGGTCATCCCGCGCAATGTGCGGGTTTCCGAGGCGCCGTCGTTCGGCAAGCCTGTTCTGCTTTACGATCTGAAATGCGCGGGCAGTCAGGCTTATCTGAAACTTGCCCGCGAAGTGATCAGCCGCGAACGCGCCCGTCTGTCCCACGCCGCCTAGAACCAAATATCAGTCGATACGAGCTTAGAATGGAGTCCGCCGTGGTGGGAGAGCCGGGTATGGCCGAAGGGCGTAGGGGTTTGGGTCGCGGTCTGTCCGCCTTGCTGGGCGAGATCGACTCCGCGCCAGCCCAGGCGCCGGGCGAACGGCTGGGCGGAGCCAACGAGGCGCCCATCGAGCTGCTGCGCCGCAATCCGGATCAACCGCGCCGGAGCTTCCGCGAGGAAGACCTAGTCGAGCTGTCCAATTCGATCCGCGAGAAGGGCATCCTGCAGCCGATCCTGGTGCGACCCGCGCCAGGCGCGGCCGGCGAATACCAGATCGTCGCTGGCGAGCGCCGCTGGCGTGCGGCCCAGCGGGCCGGCCTGCGCACCGTGCCGATCATGGTCCGCGAGCTGGACGATCTGGCGGTGCTGGAAATCGGCATCATCGAGAACGTTCAACGGGCCGACCTCAACATTTTGGAAGAAGCGCTGTCCTACCGCGTGTTGATGGACAAGTTCGACCGCACCCAGGAAAATATCGCCCAGACCATCGGCAAGAGCCGCAGCCATGTCGCCAACACCCTGCGACTGCTGGCCCTACCGGACGAGGTGCAGCAACACCTGGTCAGCGGCGAACTGAGCGCCGGTCATGCCCGCGCCATCGCCGCCGCCGAGGATCCCGCCGCCCTGGCGCGCGAGATTATCGGCAAGGGTCTCTCGGTGCGCGACACCGAAGCCCTGGCTCGCAAGACGCCCGACGCCCGTCCGTCGAAGAACAAGGGCGGTCGCCCGCCGCGGGTGAAGGACACCGACACCCAAGCGTTGGAATCCGACCTGTCGTCGGTGCTCGGCCTCGACGTGGTCATCGACCATCGCGACGGCGCTGGTCAGCTGACCATCAGCTACGCGACGCTCGAGCAGCTGGACGACCTTTGCAACCGCCTGACGCGCGGAGCCTGATCGGACGCACGCTTCGCAGTTTCGAAGGGTGTAGTCTCACGCTTTTTCGACAGCCTCTGTCGCGCACAGAACGGCGCCTTTCCGTACTCCTGGAGGCGCGTTTTTATGAGACGAGGGCGGATCTGACGATAATCCGTGTAAGGCCCTGTTTGGTATGGCTTTCCTGAAAGCCATCCACAGAGGCGCAAACGCCCCGTTTTCGGGGATTTTCGGCTTAAAGCCCCAACCGCCGCGCTCGCCCGGCGATCATCAACGCCAGGCGCTCGGAAATCAGCTGGTCAGGCGAGCCGGATGTCTTGCATGCCCGATCGGCGTTGAGGATTTCGCCTTGGATGTCGAGCAGCAGCTCCAGGGTCCAGGCGCGGGCCTGGCGGAGAAACTCGCGCTCCTGCTTCCAGAACACACCGGAAGCCTTGGCCGCCGCCGTCAGGTCGATGCCGTTCTTGTGAAGGGTCAGGGTGCGGCGCAGGCGGCCCAAGTGGTAGCCCATCGCCCGCACGGCCGCGGGTCCGCCTTCGCCCTCGGCCGCCGCGCGACGCAGGCCAGCCTGGGCGGCGCCAAGGCGGCCGCCGAATGCGTCGATGGCGGCGTCGCTCAGGGAGGCTTCGGGCTCGACCCCCAGGAAGTCCGTCAGATCGGCCGCCGTGGCGTTAACGCCGCTGCCTGGACCAAGGAACAGGACCAGGCGCTCGATCTCCATCCGCGCCACGCCGCGTTCCTTGGGCAAGCGTGAAACGAACAGATCGAGGGCTTCGCTATTGAGGCTGACCTTGTCCCTAGCCAGGGTCTCGCGGGCCAGACGGGCCATGTCGCCCGCTTCATCCTCGTAGCAAGGGATGACGGCGCAGCCGCTAGCCTTCTCGCCGACCTTGCGCAGGGTCGAGTCACGGCCCAGAGCGCCAGCCTCGACAATGAACAGGGCGTCGGGATTGAGTTGGCCCTCGACGTGGCGGGTCAGGGCTTCGGCCGTGGCCTTGTCGGGACCGGCCTTCTCGCCGTTCAGGCGCAGGCGCACCAGGCGTCGGCCGCCCATCATCGACAGGGCCGAAAGCTCTTCCTCAAGCTTGCCGGGATGGGATTCGACGTCGCTTTCGGTCAGCTGGGCGGTGTCGAAGGGATCGTCTGGCCGTGCGAACAGGCGCTTGGCCAGTTGGTCGGCGCGATCGCGCACGACGCCGCGATCCTTGCCGTAGATCACCACGGCGCGGATGTCCTGAGCCGGATCCTTCAGGAAGCGTTCGACGTCCGGCCGCTTGGACAGGATCATGGCGTCAGGCCTTCAGGAGGGGCGTCAGGCCTTGGCCTTGCGGCCGCCGGCCATCCAGGCGGCGAGGTCAAGCTGGATGTTGCGCGCCACCTCGGTGGCGGCGCGTTCCTGGCCATCGTTCTGAGCGGCGATGGCCGAATACGGCTGGTCGGCCGAGTCGTAGGTCACGGTGGCCTCGCTCCGGCCCTTGCGGACCTCGGCGCCGGTCCTGGAGTCCAGCAGGCGCCAGTTGACCACCATCCGCAGCTCGTAGCGGTTGGCGACGTTGTCGACCCGTACGCCGCGCGCATAGCGCTGCTCGTTGATCGCCAGGGTCAGACGGTAGGCGGACGGCGCGCCGACGCTATGCACGAAGGCGTCGTCCAGCTGTTCGCGCAGAAGGAAGCCCGCACGGCCGTCCGGCGCCACGGTCTCGATGGAGGCGAGGCCCGGCGTGACGCCCGGTGTCGCATACAGCGGCGTGAACCCGCAAGCCGAGAGGCCGAGAGTGGAGACGGCGAGCGCGCCAACCAGGAAAATGCGTTTCATCGGTCAGTTGGCCACGATGTTGACGATACGGTCCTTGACCACGATTACCTTGCGGACCGTGACACCCTCAAGGTGGGCCAGAACGGCCGGATCGGCCAGCGCGATCTTCTCGACCTCGCTCTCCGACAGACCGGCCTTGACCTTGATCTCGCCGCGGCGCTTGCCGTTGATCTGGATGGGTAGCACGCGCTCGTCGTCGGCGGCCAGGGTCGGGTCGGCCTTGGGCCAGGGCGCATTGACCACCAGGCCTTCACCGCCGAGGGACGCCCAGGCTTCTTCGGCCAGATGAGGCGTGAACGGCGAGACCAGGCGGGCCAGGATGTTCAGGGCCTCTTTGCGGGCCGCGAGGACACCCTGGGACGCACCTTCCGCCGGAGCAGCCTTCAGGGCGTTCAGGAACTCGTACAGGCGCGCCACGCCGCTATTGAAGCGGAAGCCTTCGATGCTGTCGGTGACGAAGCCGATCAGTTTATGGGCCGACTTGCGCAGGGCGACGGCGGCCTCTTCCGAGGCGTCATGGGCGAGATCACCGACCGGCTGGCTGTCGAACTCGTTCCACAGCCGGTGTGTGAAACGCCACGAGCCTTCGACGCCGCTATTGGTCCATTGCACGTCGCGCTCGGGGGGGCTGTCGCTCATCACGAACAGGCGCGCGGCGTCGACGCCGTAGGCCTCGAAGATGTCCTCGGGAGCGACCACGTTCTTCTTGGACTTGGACATCTTTTCGATGTCGCCGATCTTGATGGGCAGGCCCGATCCGATGCGGTGGGCCTGACGCGCGCCGTTGATGACCTGGAACTCGACCTCGGCCGGCTCGACCCATTCGCCTTGCGCGCCGGTGTAGGTTTCGTGGGTGACCATGCCTTGGGTGAACAGGCCCGCGAACGGCTCTTCTACGGACAGCAGGCCCTCGTCCTTCAGGGCGCGGGTGATGAAGCGGGCATAGAGCAGGTGCAGGATCGCGTGCTCGACGCCGCCGATATATTGGTCGACCGGCATCCAGTGGTCGGCAGAGGCCTTGTCGATGCACTCGGCCGCGTCTGGATTGGCGAAGCGCGCGAAGTACCACGAGCTGTCCATGAAGGTGTCCAGCGTGTCGGTTTCGCGCTGGGCCGGAGCCCCGCACGACGGACACGTCGTGTGCTTCCAGGTCGGGTGACGCACCAGGGGATTGCCGGGCTTGTCCTTTTCGAAGGTGACGTCGTCAGGCAGCACCACCGGCAGCTGGTCTTCCGGCACGGGCACGGGACCGCAGGTCTCGCAGTGGATGATCGGGATTGGGCAACCCCAGTAGCGCTGACGGCTGACGCCCCAGTCGCGCAGGCGATAGACCGTCGCGCCCTGGCCCTGGTCCAAGGCCTCGATGCGGGCCACCACCTCGGACTTGGCGGCCTCGATATCCATCCCGTCCAGGAACTCTGAATTGAAGATCGAGCCGGGGCCGACATAGGCCTCCTTTGCGACCGTATAGGTCGCCGGATCCTCGCCGGGCGGCAGGACCACCGGCAGCACCGGCAGGTCGTACTTGCGGGCGAAATCCAGGTCGCGCTGGTCGTGGGCCGGGCAGGCGAAGATCGCGCCCGTGCCGTAGTCCATCAGGATGAAGTTGGCGATCCAGACGGGCAGGACGATCGACGGGTCCAGCGGATGGACCACGCGCAGGCCGGTGTCGCGGCCCAGCTTCTCGGCGCCCTCGATATCGGCCTCTGAGGTGCCGCCCTTGCGGCATTCGGCGATGAAGGCCTGCAGGTCGGGGTTCTCGATCGCCAGTTGCTCGGCCAGCGGATGCTCCGGAGCGATGCCTACGAAGCTGGCGCCGAACAGGGTGTCGGGACGGGTGGTGTAGACCTCCAGCCCGGGGGCGTGGCCGTCCGGGGCCTCGCCCCCGATGGACTCGGAAGAGAACTTGAAAGTGAAGCGCAGGCCCTTGGACCGGCCGATCCAGTTCTCCTGCATGACACGGACCTTTTCGGGCCAGCGATCCAGGGTCTTCAGGCCATCAATCAGGGCGTCTGCATAGTCGGTGATACGCAGGAACCACTGAGTCAGCTTGCGCTTCTCGACCGGGGCGCCCGAGCGCCAGCCCTTGCCGTCGATGACCTGCTCATTGGCCAGGACGGTCATGTCGATCGGATCCCAATTGACCGAGGCTTCCTTGCGATAGACCAGGCCGCGCTTCAGCAGCTTCAGGAACCAGGCCTGCTGCTTGCCGTAATATTCCGGGTCGCAGGTGGCGAACTCGCGCGACCAGTCAATCGACAGGCCCAGGGCCTTGAGCTGCTCGCGCATCGCGGCGATGTTGTCGTAGGTCCAGCCCTTGGGATGGACGCCGCGCTCCATGGCGGCGTTCTCGGCCGGCATGCCAAAGGCGTCCCAGCCCATAGGGTGCAGCACCGAGAAACCCTGGGCGCGCTTGTAGCGGGCCACGACGTCGCCCATGGCATAGTTGCGGACGTGCCCCATATGGATGCGGCCCGACGGATACGGGAACATCTCGAGCACATAGTATTTCGGCCGCCCGTCCGAGATCTCCGCCGTCTTGAAGACGTCGGCTTTGGCCCAGGCGTCACGCCATTTGGGCTCGGTGTCTTTGGGATTGTAGCGGGCCATGCAAACCGAATGTCTAGAATAGGCGGAAAGGCGCTCCAAGGCGCGTGATAGCCGAAAGTGTAAGCGGTTTCGCGGCCGGAGCGCGCTGAAAGTGCGGTGGTTTGGGTCTTCGTCTGCGACAACGAAGACCCGCCGGGGCCTTAGCCCCTGATGTTCGAAAGTCGAAGCTGACGCGCGCGGGTCAGGATCGCGTTCTCGATGTCCGTGGCCGTCTGATCGGCCGCCGCGGCGTCGGTCCAGCCGCCCGAAGCATCCTTGGCCTGCTTGAACACGTTGACGTTCAGGCCGTCGGCGCGCAGGCGGGTGTCGAGAATGTAGACGGTCGCCTTGAAGCGCTCGTCGGACTTCTCCGGGTTCACGTACCAGTCGGTGACGATCACGCCGCCGTAAGGATCGGCTGAGGCCAGGGGCATGAACGCCAGGGTGTCGAGCGTCGCGCGCCACAGATAGCCGTTTACGCCTATCGAGCCCTCGCTGGCCTGAGCCTTGCCGCCCTTGCCGAAATTAAAGGGGCTGAAACCGCCGCCGTCATCCGAGACGGTGGAGAAAACCTTGGGACCCTTGGTGCTGCCGCAGGCGGATACGCCCACAATCGACAGCGCCAACACGCCAGCGGCGACGCCGCGCAACATCGACCCACGCTCAAACGCCATAGTACCTCGCTCCAATATCTCGCCGGCGCGATCGCGCACTGTGGCGCGCCCCCGCAGCCGGAGGCCGGTCTATAGCATGGCCGCGCCGGCTCAAAACAGGAATCGCGTGACCGGTCCGCCACAGGCGCCGTCTGAATCGCGATAATACCGACATCATGCGACCAAACGCCGGTTGACCGCGTTCAAGCCAAGCCTTTAATCGATAATCAGGGCGCGACCTCCTATATGTGGGAGGACGCGGGGTTTGGGACAGGTAACGAGTAGCGATGACCGCGACGCGTTTTTTTACGGCAGGCGCCGCCGCGCTGATCCTTACGGGATCGGCGACGGTCGCTCATGCTCAGGTCAAGACCCGCTCCGCCACGCCTGATTTCACGGTCAAGAACGACTTCACCAGCAACCCCAAGGGCGTGTTCAGCCCGCAGGACTCCAAGAAGACCCTGCAGTGGGACGCCAAGAAGAGCAAATGGGGCCTCAAGCTGGGCCTCGACCAGCCCCTCGGCCGCGAGATGGAGCTGAAGGACGTCGAAGCCGGCGCCTATTTCAAGCTTACCCCGTCGATCCGCGTCGGCGGCGCCGTCGCCTTGGGCGACAACAACCCGGCCTTGGCCGCCCGCAAGGCCGAACCGGTCGAGCCCGCGCCCCGCGTTCGTCTCGAAACAGCGTTCAAGTTCTAGGCTAGGAACGCCTCGACGGCCGCAAGGCCGACGATCCCCGTATTTTTCAGGCCCTCCACGGTTCCCGTCCCGATTCCGCCTAGCGCGTAGACGGGCGTGACGGTCGCCGAGATCAGTTTCGTCAAGCCTTGGACACCTAGCGCCGGTCCCGCTGACGGGCTGTTGCTCTGGAAGATCGGCGAAACGACCAGAGCGTCCGCGCCGAGAGCGCTGGCGGCGATGACGGCGGCATGGTCGTGCGCGGTGATGGTGATCAGCCAGTCCGGCCGTCTGGCCCTCAAGTCTGGCGCCAAATCCCTCGACCTTTCAGGCAGATGCACGCCATCCGCCCCGATCGCCTCGGCCAGGGTTTCGTCCGCGCCGACAAGCAGAACGAGGCCGCGTTGATCGGCAATGGCGCGCAATCTCAGGCCCCGGACCGCCGCATCCGCCGCGCCGAAGGCCCGAAACACTATGCCCGCGCCGCGCGGGAGGCGTTGTGCGACGGCCTCGGGGTCTGGAACCCGAG
The DNA here is from genome assembly GCF_049895765.1 of Caulobacter sp. DWR1-3-2b1. Classification (NCBI taxonomy): domain Bacteria; kingdom Pseudomonadati; phylum Pseudomonadota; class Alphaproteobacteria; order Caulobacterales; family Caulobacteraceae; genus Caulobacter; species Caulobacter sp. DWR1-3-2b1. The sequence continues at coordinate 130,347 of NZ_JAFCSZ010000003.1, read as the reverse complement.
CCGGATCGGTGAAGAAAAGCAGGTTTGGCAGGGCGATCCCGCGCGCCGTCCTTGGCGCGAAGGTCATGGCCGTCCTAGACAGGGCTTCCAGTTCGTCCATCGGCTTCAAGCGATCCCCTGCATGTCCGACGCCCCCCAGGTAAGCCCATTGGCCTCCATCCGCTCCCGGATCGCCGCCGCCGAGACCGCGGCGGGTCGACCGCCGGGCTCGGTCGCGCTTGTGGCGGTGTCCAAGACGCAAGTCTGGGACCATATCGCCCCGGTTCTGGCCGCTGACCAGCGGGTGTTCGGTGAAAATCGCGTCCAGGAGGCCATGGAGCGCTGGACGCCGCATCGGGGCGACGTCGAGCTTCACCTGATCGGGCCGCTGCAGACCAACAAGGTGCGCGACGCGGTGAGATTTTTCGACGTCATCGAGACCCTGGACCGCGAGAAACTGGCGCGGGCGCTGGCTGACGAAATCCGCAAGCAGCGCAAGGCTTTGCGCCTCTATGTGCAGGTCAATATCGGCCAAGAGCCGCAAAAGGCCGGGGTTTCGCCGGCTGAGGCCGACGGGTTCATCGCCCTTTGCCTAGAACTGGGCCTCAAGATCGAAGGCCTGATGTGCATTCCGCCCGCCGAGGGCGATCCGGCCCCGCATTTTGCGGCCTTGCGGGATATTGCGAGGCGCAACCGCCTCGAAAAACTGTCGATGGGCATGAGCGACGACTTCGAAGCCGCCATCGCCCAGGGGGCCACCTCTGTGCGGGTCGGATCGGCGATCTTCGGATCGCGGAGCTATCCCCCGGCCTGATCTGCGGCGATCTCTATTGCATCGCCCGGCTTGGCCACCGCCAGCAAGGCCTCCAGATCCGCGCACGCCAGGGCCACGCAACCCTCGGTGCCGGAATAATCCTCCCGCGCTAGGTGCAGGAAAATCGCCGAGCCCATCCCCGGGACCGGCGGATCGTCATTGTGGGCCAGGATTCCGACCAGATCGTAGACGGAGTCGTCGCGCCACATCCGCTCGGCGCTGGCGGGGTAGGGCAGTTTCACCGGGCGGTTATAGGCCGGGTCCTGCGGGGCGTCGCACCAACCGTCGGCGGGGGCCATCGCCTTGACCGGCAGGGCGGTGGTGGGGCCGTCCGGATAGACGTCAGGGCGGTACAGCACCTCGCGGATCGCCCACACCCCCACGGGGCTCTTGTTGTCGCCCTCGCGCTTGTCTGCGGCGGCGACGACGCCGGCCTTGCCCAGGGCGCATCGAACCGTGCGCCCGTTGACGTCAATCTGGCCGTCGGGACGGGCCTTGAAGATCATTGTCGGCTTCTCCACTCCCAAGGGTTGTCGCCGGGGGGCGCACCGGTGCATGTTCCGGCATATGGCGCAACGCAAGACCCTTCTGCTCATCGACGACGACGACGACCTGCGCGGCGCGCTGGCCGAACAGCTCGCCCTGCATGAGGAATTCGCGGTGGCCGAGGCCGCCACGGCCGGCGAGGGCGTGCGCATGGCGCGCGAAATCAAGCCGGACCTCGTCCTGCTCGACGTCGACCTGCCCGACATGGACGGCCGGGAGGCCTGCCGGCTGATGCGTAAGAACGGGGTCATGGCTCCGGTGATCATGCTGACGGCGGCGGCGAGCGACAGCGACACCATCCTGGGCCTGGAATCCGGCGCCAACGATTACGTGACCAAGCCCTTCCGCTTCGGGGTGCTGCTGGCCCGCATCCGCGCCCAGTTGCGCAGCTACGAGGCCTCGGAAGACGCCCTGTTCCGCATCGGCCCCTACGAATTCCGCCCGTCGGCCAAGCTGCTGATCGACGAGAAGCAGAAAAAGGTGCGGCTGACCGAGAAGGAAACCAACATCCTGAAATACCTCTACCGCGCCGGGTCCAAGCCGGTGTCGCGCGAGGAACTGCTGACCGAGGTCTGGGGCTACAACGCCGGGGTCACCACCCACACGCTGGAAACCCACGTCTATCGCCTGCGCCAGAAGATCGAGCCCGACCCGGCCATGGCCAAGATCCTGATCACCGAGATGGGTGGCTATCGGCTACAGCCGTAATCCACAAAAAAACCCCGGCCGCATCGCTGCGCCGGGGTTTTTCAATTCCACCGGATCGTAGAACGCCTAGGCGTTGCCGATCACCACGCCTTCGGCTTGGGCCTTGCGCGCGGCGTAGACGCCGGCGAAGTCGATGGGATCGATCAGGAAGGGAGGGAAGCCGCCTTCGCTGGTGATGTCGGCGATCACCCGGCGGGCGAACGGGAACAGGAAGCGCGGGCACTCGATCAGCAGCACTTCCTCCAGAGCCGCTTCCGGCACGCCGGCGATGTGGAACAGGCCGCCATAGACGACCTCGACGTGGAAAACCGACTGCTCTTCGCGCGTGGCGCGGGCCGAGAGCTTCAGGTCCACTTCGAAAAGGCCGTCGGTGCGACCGCGGGCGTTCATTTCAACGCCCATGTCGATGGCCGGCTGGGCGGCGCCCGAACGCAGGCTATCGGGGGCATGCGGGCTCTCGAACGAGAAGTCGCGAACGAACTGGGCCATGATGCGGATGCCCGATTGAGCGGCCACGTTGTCGTCTGCGGGGCCTTCGGGGGCGGCGGTCGTATCGGTCATTAGGAATAAATCCGTACTCGGCGTCTTAAAAGACCGCTAGGAGAGAGCGGCGCTGCTAACACGCGGGCGGGCCTGGCGCAACGCTAGGCGCCTGACGGGAGAGCTCGTCATGCCTATATAGGCATGACACCCAGCGTGTCGAACCAGCCGCGGATACCCAAGTGCTTATTCAGATTCTCGTTCTCGCGGTCATCGCCGCCGTCGTCCTCTACCAGCTCTATGCGACGCTAGGCCGTCGAGTAGGGCGTCAGCCGGAGGATGCGCCAGCGACCGCCAAGGGGATTCCGGCCCCCGCTGGCCCGGTCGTAGCCGTGGCCGCCGGCCCGCTGGAAGGCGTCGCCGCCCTGCGCGCGCGCCAGCCCGACTTCGACGCCGGCCGCTTCCTGAACGGCGCTCGCTCGGCCCACGAGATGATCGTCACGGCCTTCGCCGCCGGGGATCGTGAGACCCTCAAGCCGCTGCTCGCCGACGATGTCATGGCCAATTTCGAAACCGCCATGGTCGCTCGCGAAACCGAGGGCCGGTCGGAAAAGGTCGAGATGATCACCCCGCCGCGCGTCGATCTCGACACTGTGTCCGTCGTCGGCGACACCGCCCGGGCGGTGGTCCGCATCCTGGCCGAGGTCCGCGCCCGTTCGACCGGCCCGGAGGGCGACGCGGTCGACGACCGCCGCACCGCCGAGCTCTGGACCTTCGAGCGCGATCTGAACTCGGCCAATCCCAACTGGACCCTGGTCCACGTTGCGGCCGCCGAAGCCTGATGTCCCGCCTTGGCCTGATCGTCGTCCTGGCGTCGCTGACCCTGGCGGCCTGTACGACCACCATGCCGCCGCCCATCGCGACGGGTCCCGTCGCGCCGCCGGTCACGCCCTATATCCCTCCCGCGATCCCCGGCGGGCCGGTTCTTGCTTTCAACACCCTCGCAGGCTGGCAGGAAGAAGATCACCTCGCCGCCCTGGACGCCTTCCGCGCCGGCTGCGGCGTTGCCCGCGACCAGGACATGGCGCGGGTCTGCCGCCTGGCCCGCACCGATGGTCCTCGTGACGAATGGGGCGCGCGCCTGTTCCTCGAAGCCAATTTCCGGCCCCAGGCCGTGGGCGATCAGGGCCTGCTAACCGCCTATTTCGCGCCCAAGTACGACGGCCGGATGTCGCGCTCGGACGAGTTCAGCGCCCCGGTGCGTGGCGTTCCGGCCGATCTGGTGATCCTCGACCTCGGCGCCTTCGAGCCGAGCTTCGCCGGCAAGAAGGTCACTGGCCGGGTCAAGGGCGGCAAGTTCGAGCCTTATCCCGACCGCAAGACCATCGAAGCCTCGCCCGTCGACAAGCCCCTGGCCTGGATGCGGCCCGAAGAGCTGTTCTTCCTGCAGATTCAGGGCTCCGGCGTGCTGGTCATGCCTGACGGCCGCCGCATGCGGGCCGCCTTCGCCGGCGGCAACGGCAAGCCCTTCGTCGGGATCGCCAACGCCATGCGCGACCGGGGCCTGCTGCCCGATAACAACACCTCGGGCGATGCGATCCGCACCTGGCTGGCCGATAATCGCGGCCCCAAGGCCGACGAGATCATGCAACTGAACCCGCGCTATATTTTCTTCAAGCTGTCGGAAGACGACGGCAAGGAGCCCGTGGGTTCGGCCGGCGTGCCTCTGCCGGCGGGCCGCGCCATCGCCGTCGATCCCAGCCGCCACGCCATGGGCGGTCTGTTCTGGATCGACGCCGCCGCGCCTAAGCTGGCCGGCGCCTTCCCCGTCTATCGTCGGCTTGCGGTGGCGCTGGACGTCGGCGGGGCCATCAAGGGGGAGGTCCGAGCCGATCTTTATACGGGCACCGGCGCCACCGCCGGCGCAGAGGCCGGGCGCGTGCGCCATGACCTGCGCATGTACCGCCTGGTTCCCGTCCCGAAGTCATAGGCCATGAAACGGCCGCCGCGACCGGAAGAACTGCGTCTCTGGGGCATGGTCGCCGACACGGTGCATGCGCGGCTCGGCGACAAGCCGTTGAAGCTGCGGGCCAAGGTCAAGATCAAGCCGGTCAAGGCGGCCAAGGCCGAGAAGACGCAGCCGACCTATCTTGCCTCCATCGCGCCGCTGCGCATCGATCCGGCGGAGATCAAGGCCACTCCGGCCAAGAGGCCGAAGTCGGCGCCCGGCCACATCGAACCCAATCGCCGCAAGCGCCTGATCAAGGAGCACGATCCCATCGGCGCGCGGCTGGACATGCACGGCTTCGACCAGGATCAGGCCAGGCCCGCCCTGGAGGCCTTTATTCGTCGCGCCTACGAGGATCGCCATCGGGCTGTGCTGGTGATCACCGGCAAGGGCAAGATCGGCCACGGCGTGTTGAAGAAGCGGACGCCGGAGTGGCTGGCGTCACCGGGCTTGCGGGAAATGATTGCGGGGGTGTCGCAGGCCGATCAGCGGCACGGCGGCGAGGGTGCGTTGTACGTGGCGCTGAAGCGGCGGAGCTAACCGCTCAAACTGTCACCCCTGCCAAGCGCGAAGCGCGCCGAGCCGGGACCGCCGGGTGTGCCGTGGTCCCGGGTTTTCGCTGCGCTACGCCCGGGATGACAGCGTCATTGAGGCCGCGAAGCCTTCTCGGCGATGCCGGAGGCGCCCTCGCGCGCCGCCAGCTTTTCGGCTACCGCGTCGAGCGAGACGCCCGAGGCCGCGAGCAGCACCAGCCAGTGATATAGCAGGTCGGCGCTCTCGCTCGCGAGCGCATCAGGCCCCTGAGCCACTGCGGCGATCACGGTCTCGACGGCTTCCTCGCCCAGCTTCTTGGCGGCCAGTGAGGGATCGGCGAGCAGCTTGGCGGTGTAGGAGGCGGCCGGATCGCCGCCCCTGCGGCTCTCGATGGTGGCGGCCAGGCGCTCGAGGGTTTCGAACAATCGGCTCATGCCGCGCCTCGCACGTCGTCCAGGCGCACGGCGATGCCCGCGTCGGCCATGGCCCGCTTGGCCTCGCCGATACTGATTTCGCCGAAGTGGAAGATTGAGGCGGCCAGCACGGCGGCGGCGTGGCCGTCGCGGGCGGCTTCGACCAGGTGTTCGGTCCTGCCGGCCCCGCCCGAGGCGATCACGGGCACGGAGACCGCGCCGGTTACGGCCTTCAGCAGGGGAATATCGTAACCGATCTTGGCGCCGTCACGGTCCATCGAGGTTAGCAGGATCTCGCCCGCCCCGCGCTCGACCACCTTGGCGGCCCAGTCGACGACGTCGAGGCCAGTGTCCTTGCGACCGCCATAGGTCCAGACGTTCCAGCCAGAACCGTCCTCGCGCAGCTTGGCGTCGATGGCCACGACGATGCACTGCGCGCCGAAGGCGTCGGCCCCGGCGGCGATCAGGTCGGGATTTTCGACGGCGGCGGTGTTGGTCGAGACCTTGTCGGCGCCGGCCAGCAGCAGGCGGCGCATATCGGCCACCTCTCGCACGCCGCCACCGACCGAGACCGGCATGAAACAGACCTCGGCGGTGCGGGAAATCACGTCCAGGATCAGGCCGCGACCTTCGCTGGAGGCGGTGATGTCCAGGAACATCAGCTCGTCGGCCCCGGCCGCGTCATAGGCGCGGGCCTGTTCGACCGGATCGCCAGCGTCGCGCAGGGCCACGAAATTGACGCCCTTGACCACCCGCCCGTCCTTCACGTCGAGGCAGGGAATGATCCGGGTCTTCAGCATCAGGCCGCCGCCACCACGAGAGCTTCGGCCGGCTTGATCGTGCCGGCATAGAGCGATCTGCCCAGGATGGCGCCCGCGATCTTGACACCCGGGCGGGCCTTCAGCCGCTCGATATCGGCCACGGCGGCGACGCCGCCCGAGGCGATGACCGGGATCGAGACGGCGTCGGCCAGTTCGCCCACGCCCTCGACGTTGACGCCGGTCAGGGCGCCGTCGCGGCTGATGTCGGTGATGATCAGGGCGGCCACACCGGCGTCCTCGAAGCGGCGCGACAGGTCGATGGCGCTCAGCTCCGACAGACCGGTCCAGCCGTCGACCGCCACCTTGCCGTCGCGCACATCGACGGCGACGGCGATCTGTTCAGGCCACAGGCGGGCGGCCTTTTTGACCAGTTCGGGGTCGTGCACGGCGACGGTGCCCAGGATCACGCGGCTGACGCCGGCCTCGATCCAGGACTCGATGCCTTCCAGGGTGCGGATGCCGCCGCCCAGCTGCACGGGGATCGAGATCGACTCCAGGATCGATTGCACGGCGGTCGTATTGACCGACTTGCCCTCGATGGCGCCGTTCAGGTCGACGACGTGCAGCCAGGAGAAGCCGTCCTTGACGAAGCGTTCGGCCTGATTGACGGGCGAAGTGTTGAAGACCGTGGCCTTCTCCATGTCGCCGTGCAGCAGGCGCACGCACTGGCCGTCCTTCAGGTCGATGGCGGGATAGAGGATCATGGGCGCCATTCCAGGAAGTTGGCGAGCAGGGATAGCCCTGCGGCTTGTGATTTCTCGGGGTGGAACTGTACCCCTGCGACATTGTCCTTGACCACCGCCGCCGTGAACGGGCCGCCGTGGTCAGTCGTCGCCAGGACGTCGGCCGGATCGGTCGGCGTCAGGGCGAAGGAGTTGGCGTAGTACATGTGAGCGCCGTTTTCGACGCCCGAAAACAGGGGGTGCTCGCGCGTCAGCTTGATCGCGTTCCAGCCCATGTGCGGAATCGTGAGGCTGCAGTCGCTGGGCGCCAGTTTCCTGACCTCCCCGGCGATCCAGTCCAGGCCCGGCGTGACGCCGAACTCGAGCCCCTGGGTGGCCAGCAGTTGATGGCCGACGCAGATGCCCAGGAACGGCGCGCCCTTGGCGTGCACGGCCTCGTTCATCGCGTCATAGACGGCCGAGGCGTCGAGGCCGGCGCGGCACGAGGCAAACGCCCCGACGCCGGGCAACACCACCCGGTCGGCTTTGGCCACGATGGCGGGATCCGCCGTGACAACAATGTCAGCGGCGATCCCCCGGCGACGGGCCGCCTCACGCAGGGCCTTTTCGGCCGAACGCAGGTTGCCCGACCCGTAATCGATCAGGGCGACGGTCTGCATGAAATCAGTGTCCTACAGAACGCCCTTGGTGGAGGGGGCCAGACCGCCGGTCTTGGGATCGATCTCGACCGCCTGACGCAGCGCCCGGGCCAGGGCCTTGAACCCGCTCTCGGCGACGTGGTGAGTGTTGTCCCCGTACAGGGTTTCCAGATGGACGCAGGCCCCGACGTTCATGGCGAACGCGTGGTGGAACTCCTTGAAGAGCTCAGTGTCCATCTCGCCGACCTTGGGTCGCTTGAAGTCGACCTTCCAGATCAGATAGGGCCGGTTGGACAGATCGATGGCGCAGCGTGTCAGGGCTTCGTCCATCGGGATATAGGCGTGGCCAAAGCGCCGGATGCCCTTGAAGCCGTCCAGCGCCTTGTTGATCGCCAGGCCGAGTACAATGCCGGTGTCTTCCACCGTGTGGTGCATGTCGATGTGCAGGTCGCCCTTGGTCTCGACCTTCAGGTCGAAGCCGCCGTGGCGGGCGAAGCTCTCCAGCATATGGTCGTAGAAACCAATGCCGGTGGAGATCGTCGAGGCGCCGGTCCCGTCGAGATCGATCCAGACCCGGATCTGGGTCTCTTTGGTCTCGCGGACCACTTCAGCGGTGCGGGCCATGCCGTATCCTTCAGAGTCCGTTTTGGGCCGCGAGATCCCGCAGATTGACCTGCGGACGCGGACCGTAGTGGGCGATCACCTCGGCGGCGGCCAGGGAGCCCAACTGGCCGCAGACCGGCAGAGGGCGGCCCTGGGAGAGGCCATAGAGGAAACCAGCGGCGTATTGGTCGCCCGCGCCCGTCGTGTCCACGACTTTTTCCACGGGGCAGGCCGAGATTTCGTGAACCTGACCGCCAGCGACCACCACCGAGCCGTGCTCGCTGCGGGTGATGGCGGCGATGGCGACGCGCTCCGATAGAGCCTTCACGGCCGCGTCGAAATCGTCGGTCTCGAACATGGCGCAGACTTCGGAGGCATTGGCGAAGACGATGTCGCACTGCGTCTCGACGAAGCCCAGCAGGGCGGCGCGATGGCGTTCGACCACGAAGCTGTCGGAAAGGGTGATAGCGATCTGGCGACCGGCGCCGTGGGCCAAGGCGGCGGCCTTGGCGAAGGCGCGGCGGGCTTCGGGCGGATCGAACAGATAGCCTTCCAGATAGGAATATTTGGCGGCTTCGATGATCGCGGGGTCAACGTCGGCGCTGGTCAGCTCCACGCAGGCGCCCAGATAGGTGCTCATGGTGCGCTGGGCGTCAGGGGTGACATTGATCAGGCTCTGGGCCGTGGCCGGGCCTTCGGCCAGCGAGGGCGTGGTGAAGACGCAGCCGATGGCCTTCATGTCGTGGCGGAAGACAGCGCCAAGCTGATCGTCAGTCACCTTGCCGATGAAGGCGCCCTTGCCGCCGAAGCTGGCGACGCCGGCCACGGTGTTGGCGGCGCTGCCGCCCGAGGTCTCGATAGCCGCGGCCATCACGTCGTACAGGCTCGAAGCACGCGCCGGATCGATCAGGGCCATCGAGCCCTTCACCAGGCCCTCGCGCTCGAGGAAGGCGTCGTCGCACTGGGCGATGACGTCGACGATGGCGTTGCCGATGGCGGCGACGTCGTAGAGAGCGGTCATGGAGATCGGCAAGCCTTTGAAAGAGCAGGGCGCTGAAAGCGTCTAAGGGGCGGCAAATAAAGGAAGCGTGCGGTCAAGGCAACGCGAGGCTTGCTCGCTGAACCGCGACATTCTAACCGCAAGGGTATGACTTCGACGACCGCTGATATCCTGATCCTTGCGCCGTCCTCGGAAGGCGCGGCCTATGCCGCCGCCGCCGTGCGGCTATTCGAGCGCCTGGCCGCGCCGCTGCGCGCCCACGGGCTGACCGTGGCAAGCCAGCCCTGGACCGATCCGGTCGACCCGGAGGCCGCCCGGCTGGTGCTGCCGTTGCTGGCCTGGGGTTATCACCTGCGCCAGGCCGATTGGTTCGCCCGGCTGGACGCCATGGAAGCGGCCGGCGTTCCTGTGATCAATCCCGTCCCCACCCTGCGCTGGAACACCACCAAGACCTATCTGATCGAGCTAGAGGGTCGCGGCGCCCCGGTCGTGCCGACCCACGCCCATGATCGCCTGACGCCCGAGGCCCTGGCCGCCGCCTTCGACGCGTTCGGCGTCGACGAGGTGGTGGTCAAGCCGCAGATCTCTGGCGGCTCTCAGGATACCGTGCGCGTCAGGCGTCATGGCGCGCTGGAAGGCGGTCCGCCCGGCGCGGCCCTGATCCAGCCCTTTCTGCCGGCCGTGGGAGAAGAGGGCGAGCTGTCGCTGTTCTATTTCGACGGCGTCTTCAGCCATGCCGTCACCAAGGTGGCGGCCAGCGGGGATTTCCGGGTGCAGCCGCAGTTCGGCGGCCAGATCTCCGGCGTCGCGCCCGAGCCCGAGGCCCTGCGCGCGGCGCAGATGGTGCTGGAGGCGGCCGACTTGCCCCTGACCTATGCGCGCATCGACCTGATCCGGGGGCTGGAACACACGCCGCAGCTGATGGAACTGGAGGTCATCGAGCCCGACCTCTTCCTAGAGCACGCCCACGATGGCGGCGCGGCATTCGCGGCGGCGGTGATGGCCAGACTCTGAGCGGGGAGGTTCTGGCGGATCGCGCAAGCGGCCCCATCTAGGTCGTAACCGCAGGAGTTGCTGATGTCCGACCTTTCCGACTTCCCGATCACGACCCGCTGTCCCGCCAGGCATCCTGACCGCCTGCAGCTCTATTCGTTCCCCACGCCCAACGGCGTGAAGGTGTCGATTATGCTGGAAGAGATCGGCCTGCCGTACGAGCCCCACACGATCAATATCGGCGCAAACGAGACCTGGGGTCCGGAGTTCCTGTCGTTGAATCCCAACGGCAAGATTCCGGCGGTCCTCGATCCCGACGGGCCGGGCGGCAAGCCGCTGGCGCTGTGGGAATCCGGGGCGATCCTGATCTATCTGGCCGAGAAGTCCGGCAAGCTGCTGCCGACCGACCCCGTCGCCCGCATCGAGACCATCCAGTGGGTGTTCTTCCAGATAGCCGCCGTCGGCCCGATGTTTGGCCAGCTGGGCTTTTTCCACAAGTTCGCCGGCCGCGAATATGAGGACAAGCGCCCCCGCGACCGCTACGTCGCCGAGAGCAAGCGCCTGCTGGGTGTGCTGGAAAGCCGCTTGGCCGACCGCCAGTTCATCATGGGCGACGGCTACACCATCGCCGACATCGCCCTGCTGGGCTGGGTGCACAACCTGATCGGCTTCTACGAGGCCGGCGAGCTGGTCGACTATGCCAGCCTCAAGCACGTACCGCCCTGGCTGGACCGCTGCCTGGCGCGGCCGGCCGTGCAGCGCGGTCTGGAGATCCCGGCGCGGCCTTAACGGCGCCAAACCCCGTCATCCCGGGCGAAGCGCAGCAAAGACCCGGGACCGAGGCAAGCTCATGCGTTTCCGGCGGTCCCGGCTCCGCGCGCTGTGCGTTTGGCCGGGATGACAAGATTTTTCGGCTTTACGCCCCCAGGAACAGCTCCCGCGAGGGGCATAGATCGCTGATCTTGCAGATCTCGCACCGGGGCTTCCTCGCCACGCACACATAGCGGCCGTGCAGGATCAGCCAGTGATGCGCCCGGGTCTGATAGGGTCCGGGCACGATCCGCATCAGATCGTCCTCGACGGCGTCTGGCGTCTTGCCGGCCGACAGCTTCAGGCGGTGCGAGACGCGGAAAACATGGGTGTCGACGGCGATGGCCGGCTCGATGTCCAGCTCGTTGAGCACCACGCTGGCGGTCTTGCGACCCACGCCGGGCAGGCTTTCAAGGTCAGCGCGGTTCAGGGGCACCTGGCCGCCGTGGCGGTCCATCAGGATATGGGCCGAGGCGATGACGTTCTTGGCCTTGGTGCGGAAGAGACCGATCGAGGCGATGTATCTGATGAGCCCCGCTTCCCCGAGTTCGAGCATGGCTTCGGGGCTGTTGGCGACCTGAAACAGCGGCCCGGTGGCCTTGTTGACCTGGACGTCGGTGGCCTGGGCCGACAGGGCGACGGCGGTGACCAGCTCATAGGGATTGTTGTAGTTCAGCTCGGTCTTGGGCCGCAGTTCCAGGCTCTCGAAACGGTCGAACAGCACAGCGACCCGCTCGCGCTCGGCCGGCGAGACCCGCTTGGCGGCGGGACGCTTTTTAGGGACGGTTTTCTTGAGCAGGGCCATGGCCGGGAACCATGCCGTGATGCGCCGATCTCGCCAAGGCGAGCCGGGCGATCCCTGAGCAAGAACCGGGCGGACGCGGCGTTTCCACCGGTTTAGTCTCTCCCCATGGCCCTCGATATGCACCCCTCAGAAACCTTCGCCCGATTGGCCGAGCGTTCCGCCGACTATCACCGCATGGCGGTAACCCTCGACTGGTTGGCCGAGCGCTGGCAGGAGCGTCCCTCGCTGGACGAGGCGGCGGAGGCCGTCGGTCTGTCGCCATTCCACTTCCAGCGGATCTTCACCCGCTGGGCGGGGGTCAGCCCCAAGACCTTCGTCTCGGCCATAGCCCATGCCGAGGCGCGGCGGTCGCTGGAAGCCGGCGCCAGCGTGCTGGACGCGGCCTATGACGCCGGCCTTTCAGGCCCCTCGCGCCTGCACGACCTGTTCATCGCCCAGGAAGCCGCCACGCCCGGCGAAGTGCGCCGTCGCGGGGCCGGTATGACCCTGAACTATGGTTGGGCGCCCACGCCGTTCGGCAAGGGCCTGTTCGTCATGGCCGAGCGAGGCCTTGCGGGCCTGGCCTTCTCGGATGGCGACGACGAGGCGGTCTTCGCTGACATGTATCGCCGCTTCCCGGCCGCCGATTGGGTCCGGGACGACGAGGCGGCCGGCGCGACCGCGATCCACGCCTTCGCAGGCGGGCAGGGGCCGTTGCGGGTGGTGCTGATCGGCTCGCCGTTCCACATCCAGGTCTGGAAGGCCCTGCTGCGCATCCCGGTGGGCGCGACCGGCACCTATGGACAGGTCGCGGAGTGGGCGGGCAAACCCCGGGCCTACCAGGCTACCGGGGGGGCCATCGGGGCCAATCCGATCTCGCTTCTGATCCCGTGCCACCGCGCCATCGCCAAGGATGGGCGGTTGACGGGCTATCACTGGGGCTTGGCCCGCAAGGCGGCGATGCTGGGGATGGAGGCGGTGTCAGCAGGCGATAGGTCCTCCCCCTGAAGGGGGAGGCGGCCCGTGGGGCCGGAGGGGGACGTCGGCCACCGGTCATGGCATCCCCTCTCCGTCTGCTTCGCAGACCCCTCGCCCACAAGGAGAGGATCTACAGGATAAACCGGCTCAAATCCGCATTGGCCGCCAAGGCCCCGACCTTGTCGGCGACATAGGCCGCGTCAATGGTCACCGTCTCGCCGCTACGATCCGCCGCCGAGAAGCTGATCTCCTCGACCACCTTCTCCAGGATCGTCTGTAGCCGCCGCGCGCCGATGTTCTCGACCGAGCCGTTCACCGCCACGGCCGCGTCGGCCAGGGCGTCGATGGCGTCGGCGGTGAAGACCACGGTCACGCCCTCGGTCAGCAGCAAAGCCTGGTGCTGCCGTATAAGATTGGCTTCTGGTTCGGTGAGGATGCGGCGCAGGTCATCGCGGGTCAGGCCTTTCAGCTCCACCCGGATCGGCAGGCGGCCCTGAAGCTCTGGCAGCAGATCCGACGGCTTGGCGACATGGAAGGCGCCCGAGGCGATGAACAGGATATGGTCGGTTTTCACCGGGCCATACTTGGTCGACACCGTCGTGCCCTCGATCAGCGGCAGCAGGTCGCGCTGCACCCCTTCGCGGGACACATCCGCGCCGCCGCGCTGCGATGAAGAGGCGACCTTGTCGATCTCGTCGAGGAAGACGATGCCGTGGTTCTCGGTCAGCTCGACAGCCTCCTGGGTCAGGGCTTCCTGGTCCAGCAGCTTGTCGCTTTCCTCGGCGATCAGCGGCGCGTGAGCCGCAGCCACCGTCGTCCGGTGAACCTTGGTGCGACCACCGCCCAGGTTCTTCATCATCTCCGTCAGGTTGAGCATCGAAGCCCCGGGCTGGCCGGGAATCTCGAACATGCCGCCGCCGCCGGTATCGGCCAGCTGCAGCTCGACTTCCTTGTCGTCCAGCTCGCCGGCCCGCAGTTTCTTGCGGAAGCTTTCACGGGCGGCGGTCGAGCCGGGGCCGGTCAGGGCGTCGAGGATGCGCTCCTCGGCGGCGGCCTCGGCCTTGGCGCGGACGCCGGCCCGGCGCTTGTCGCGAACCATGCCCAGGGCGCTTTCCACCAGGTCGCGGACGATCTGATCGACGTCGCGGCCGACATAGCCGACCTCGGTGAATTTGGTGGCTTCCACCTTCAGGAACGGAGCCTGAGCCAGCTTGGCCAGGCGCCGGGCGATCTCGGTCTTGCCGACGCCGGTGGGTCCGATCAGCAGGATGTTCTTGGGCGTCACCTCGTCGCGCAGGTCGGCGGGCACGCGACGGCGGCGCCAGCGATTGCGCAGGGCCACGGCGACAGCCTTCTTGGCATCGGTGTGGCCGACGATGAAGCGGTCGAGCTCGGAGACGATTTCGCGGGGGGAAAACTCGGTCATCTAGAGGCTTTCAACCGTCAGGTTACCATTGGTGTAGACGCAGATCTCCGCAGCTATGGCCATGGCGCGTCTGGCGATTTCTTCGGCCGAAAGATCCTGATCGATCAGGGCCTTGGCGGCTGCGAGGGCGTAGTTGCCGCCCGAGCCGATGGCCGCCACCGAGCCGCCGCCGGCGCTTTCGCCGGGCTCCAGCACGTCGCCCACGCCGGTGACGGTGTAGATGGCGGTGGCGTCGGCCACGAGCAGCATGGCCTCCAGCCGGCGCAGATAGCGATCGGTGCGCCAGTCCTTGGCGAGGTCCACGCAGGCGCGGGCCAGCTGGTCGGGATATTGTTCCAGCTTGGCTTCCAGCCGCTCGATCAGGGTGAAGGCGTCGGCCGTGGCCCCGGCGAAACCGGCCACCACCTTGCCGCTGGCCAGGCGCCGGACCTTGCGGGCATTGCCCTTGACGACGGTTGGCCCCATGGAGACCTGGCCGTCTCCGGCGATCACGGTCTGTCCGTTCTTGCGCACCGCCAGAATGGTTGTGCCATGCCAGTCCGGGAAGGAATTGCTGTTTTGCATGTCTCGCATGTGGCGAGGCTGGCTGCGGAGATCAAGCGCGATGAGCTTTTCGGATGGCGAGGTCGAACGCTATGCCCGCCATCTGGTGCTGCGCGAGGTCGGCGGATCGGGCCAGCAGAAACTGAAGACGGCCCGGGTCCTGCTGGTCGGGGCGGGCGGGCTGGGCGCGCCGGCCGCGCTGTACCTGGCCGCCGCAGGGATCGGAACCCTGGGTCTGGCCGATCCAGATATGGTTTCCCTCTCGAACCTGCAGCGTCAGGTACTCTACCAAACCGCCGACCTTGGCCGGCTCAAGGTCGAGGTCGCCGCCGAGCGTCTGATCGCCATCAATCCGCATGTTGCTGTTGAAACCCATCCGGTATGGCTGGACGCGGACAATGCTCGCGACCTCGTCTCACGGTATGACCTGGTGCTGGACGGCACCGACGATTTCGCCACCCGCTTCGCCGCGAGCGACGCCTGCCTCGCCGAGGGCAAGACTCTGGTCAGCGGCGCTCTGGGCCGCTGGACGGGTCAGGTCGGGGTATTTCAGGGCGCGCCCTGTTATCGCTGCCTGGTCCCGGAAGTACCGCCGGACGCCGAAACCTGCGCCCTGGTCGGGGTCGTCGGCGCTCTGGCCGGCGTGATCGGGTCGATGATGGCGCTTGAAGCGATCAAGCTGATTGCCGGCGCTGGCGACTCGCTGACCGGCCGTTTGCTGATCTACGACGCCCTGGCGGCCGAAACCCGCACGGTGCGGATCGGGGCCGATCCGGCGTGTCCAGTTTGCAAAGCTTGACTGCGGGTCAAGGCGGGTCCTCTCTGATCCCATAAAAACAAGACTTTGGGGGAGTGGGCGCTTGAAGACGCTGTTTGGCGGTCTGTTGACCGCCGTGGTCCTGATCGTTGTGCTGGCGGCCTTCGGCTGGCTGGCCCTGCAACGCAAGGACATCCCCTACGACAGCCTGGAAGCCAAGTACGACAGTCCGACCTCGCGCTACATGGAGCTCCCTGGCGGCGTCCGCGCTCATTATCGCGACGAGGGTCGACGCGAGGGCCCGACCCTGGTGCTGGTGCACGGCTATTCGGCCTCGTTGCATGCCTGGGAGCCGTGGGTCCGCTCGCTGTCCAGCGACTATCGCATCATCAGCCTGGATCTGCCGGGCCACGGCCTGACCCGGGCAGACCAGGGCTTTCCCGCCGGACGCCAGGGCTATGGCGCGGTGATCGACGAATTGACCCGCAGGCTGGGGGTCGAGCGCTTCACCCTGGCCGGTAATTCGATGGGCGGCGGCGTGGCCTGGGAGTACGCCCTCGACCATCCCGAGCGGGTTGAAGGTCTGGTTCTGGTCGATGCGGCAGGCTGGCCGCGGAACGGTGGCGACTCCGCAGTGATCTTCAAGGTCCTGCGCCAGCCCTGGGGCCGCGCGCTGCTGAGGAATATCGACACCCGTCCCCTGGTTCGTCAGGGCCTGAGGTCGGCCTATCTGGACCTGAATCTGGTGACACCGGAGCTGGTCGACCGTTATGTCGAGCTGGCCCGTGCGCCTGGTCACCGCGACATCCTGTTAGGCCTGCAGTCGGACCCGCGCCGCGAGGCCACACCCGGCCTGCTATCGAGGATCAGGGCTCCGACGCTCGTGATGTTCGGCCAGAAGGACAAGCTGATCCCCGCCGCCGACGGCGCCCGCTTCGTCAGCGCCATTCCGGGCTCGACCCTGATCGTCTATCCCGATGTCGGTCACGTGCCGATGGAACAGATCCCCGACCGCTCAGCCTCGGACCTGAAGGCGTGGCTGAAGGCGAAGGTCTATCCGGTGGCGCCTTGAGCGCTATCTGATCCTTACAGCATCGACGGAATGACGCGGTCCGGGGGCCTGTGGCCGTCCATGAAGGTCTTGACGTTGACGATGACCTTTTCTCCCATGTCGATGCGGCCCTCGACCGTGGCCGAGCCCATGTGGGGCAGCAGCACGACATTGGGCAGCTTCAGGAGCTTGGGATTGATCGCCGGCTCGTGCTCGTAGACGTCCAGGCCCGCGCCGGCCAGGTCGCCGCGCGCCAGCATGTTGGCCAGGGCGCCTTCGTCGATGACCTCGCCGCGGGCGGTGTTGACGACGATGGCGTGCGGCCGCAGCAGTTTGAGTCGGCGGGCGGATAGCAAATGATAGGTTGCCGGGGTGTGCGGGCAGTTGACCGAGATGAAGTCCATCCGGGCCAGCATCTGGTCCAGGCTCTCCCAGTAGGTGCAGCCCAGCTCCTCGGCGATGCGCGGGCTGACGGGCTTACGGTTGTGATAGTGCACCTGCATCCCGAAGGCCTTGGCGCGGCGGGCCACGGCCTGGCCGATGCGGCCCATGCCGATAATGCCCAGGCGCTTGCCCCACAGGCGGCGGCCCAGCATCCAGGTCGGGGACCAGCCGTGGAAGCCGCCGGACTTGACCACCTCGGCGCCTTCGACGACGCGGCGGGACGCGGCCATGATCAGGGTCATGGTCAGGTCGGCGGTGTCCTCGGTGAGGACGCCCGGCGTGTTGGTGACGATGATGCCGCGCGCATTGGCGGTGGCGACGTCGATATTGTCGACCCCGGCCCCGAAATTGGCGATGAGCTTGAGCCGGTCGCCGGATCGCGACAGAAGGCGCGAGTCGATGCGATCGGTGATCGTCGGCACGAGCACATCGGCCCGGCTCATGGCGTCGACCAGTTCATCCGCCGTCAACGCTTTGTCGGTGACGTTGAGTTCGGTGTCGAACAGTTCGCACATCCGCGTCTCCACAGGGTCGGGGAGTTTGCGGGTGACGATGACTTTGAGCTTGCGGGCTGCCATGGGCGGTTTGAAAAGCTCTCTCTGACGGGCGTTTGAAAACCTGTAGCAAAGGGGCCCGATGGGGCCAAGCAACATGCCGCCGAATTGCAAACATCGTTCGTTCGGTATCGCGGCAGCACTGGCTCTGGCGAGCCTTGCTTCCAGCGCGGGCGCCGCGGGGCCGCCGCGTGTGACGCCGTCCGGCCTGGAGGTGCCGCGCTACGTCTCGCTGAAGTACGAGAAGGTCAACGCCCGCAATGGTCCGGACGAGGCCCATCGCATGCTGTGGGTGTATCGCGCCAAGGGTCTGCCGGTGCAGGTGGTGGCCGAAACCCGGGAATGGCGGCGCATCTGCGATCCCGAAGGCGGCCTGGCCTGGGTCCACAAGCGCACGACAGACGGCCGCCGCACGGCCATGCGCATCCAGCCCAAGCCGCTGGCCCTGCTGGCCAACCCCAAGGAGGGCTCCAAGATCAACGCTTGGCTGCGCGGCCGCTCGACCGCCGGTCTCGACAAGTGCGACAAGGGTTGGTGCCGGCTGAAGGCCGAGGGAGCGTCGGGCTGGGTCCGCGAAAGCGAGATCTGGGGCGCGGCTCCCCAGGCCCAGTGCAAGCCCTGACCGCCGAAGGGGGCGACCAGGGACCATCGAGCGATCACAAGCGTTACCGAAAGTAACATTGAGGCGTGACCCGGCGTCGTGCTAGGGCGTGACCATGCAACAGAGCTCCTACACCTTCGACGAACTCCTGGCCTGCGGCCGGGGCGAGATGTTTGGCCCCGGCAACGCGCAGCTGCCGGCGCCGCCGATGCTGATGTTCGACCGCATCGTCCGGATCGAATCCGAAGGCGGCAAGTACGGCAAGGGTTACGTCGAGGCCGAATTCGACATCAATCCCGACCTCTGGTTCTTCGCCTGCCACTTCATCGGCGACCCCGTCATGCCGGGCTGCCTGGGCCTGGACGCCATGTGGCAGCTGGTCGGCTTCTTCCTGGGCTGGTCGGGCGGTTCCGGTCGGGGCCGCGCCCTGGGCGTCGGCGAAGTGAAATTCACCGGTCAGGTCACTCAGGACGTCAAAAAAGTCGTCTACAAGATCGACCTGAAGCGGGTGATCATGCGTAAGCTGGTCATGGGCATCGCTGACGGCGTCTTGGAAGCCGACGGCAAGGTCATCTACGAGACCAAGGACCTGAAGGTCGGTTTGTTCACCGCCGAGCAGATGGCGTCCTGATCCAAGTCGCAGGTCGGCCGTTACAGAGCCGACCCCACTGGATCCGGGGGAGAGAAAGAGGAAAGTTCATGCGTCGCGTCGTCGTCACCGGACTGGGGATTGTCTCGTCCATCGGCAACAACGCCAATGAGGTGCTAGCCTCACTGCGTGAAGCCAGATCCGGCGTGGTCGCCGCGCCGGACTATGCGGAGCTAGGATTCCGCTGCCAGGTGCACGCCACGGTCAAGCTCGACTCGTGGGAAGCCCTGGTCGATCGTCGCGCGGCGCGCTTCCTCGCGCCCGGCACGGCCTATGCCCACATCGCCATGGAACAGGCGATCGCGGACTCCGGCCTTGAAGAGGCTGAGATCTCCAACGAGCGCACCGGCCTGATCGTCGGTTCGGGCGGTCCGTCCACCCGGGTGATCGTCGAGGCTGCCGCCACCACTCGGGAAAAGGGTCCCAAGCGCATCGGTCCGTTCGCGGTGCCCAAGGCCATGAGCTCGGGCCCGTCGGCGGTGCTGTCGACCTGGTTCAAGATCCGCGGGATCAACTATTCGATCAGCTCGGCCTGCGCGACCAGCACCCACTGCATCGGCGCGGGCGCCGAGCAGATCCAGATGGGCAAGCAGGACATCGTCTTCGCCGGCGGCTGCGAGGAGCTGGACTGGAGCCTCTCGAACCTGTTCGACGCCATGGGCGCCATGAGCAGCAACTTCAACGATCGTCCCACCGTGGCCAGCCGCGCCTATGACAAGGACCGCGACGGCTTCGTGATCGCCGGCGGGGCCGGCATCGTGGTGCTGGAAGAATATGAGCACGCCAAGGCGCGTGGAGCCAAGATCTATGGCGAAGTGGTCGGCTACGCCGCCAATTCGGACGGCTTCGACATGGTTGCCCCGTCAGGCGAGGGCGCGGCGCGCTGCATGCGCATCGCCATGGCCGAGGCCGGCGGTCGGACCATCGACTATCTGAACCCGCACGGCACCTCGACGCCGGTCGGCGACAGCAAGGAGATGGGCGCGGTCCGCGAGGTGTTCGGCGACAAGGCCCCGCTGATCTCCTCCACCAAGTCGCTGACCGGTCACAGCCTGGGCGCGGCCGGCGCTCAGGAAGCGATCTATTCGATCCTGATGCTGAACAACGATTTTGCCGCCGAGAGCGCCAATATCGAGACCCTGGATCCGGAGTTCGCAGACCTGCCGATCCTGCGCAAGCGCTCCGACAAGCCCCTGACCACCGTGATGTCCAACAGCTTCGGCTTTGGCGGCACCAACGGCACGCTGATCATCAGCAAGGCCGATTGACCCCGACGCTGGAGGGTTTCAGCGGCGCGCGGACCCTGATAGCTAAATTCCGAAGATGACGTGTGACGGCGGCCCGAGCGGGCCGTCCTTCATATCCCAGAGTACGGAGCGCTAACCCATGGCCGACGATTACGCATTTCCCAAGGGCGAGCTGATGCGGGGCAAGAAGGGTCTCGTCATGGGCGTGGCCAATCACAACTCCATCGCCTGGGGCATCGCTTCGCAGCTGGCCGCTCAGGGCGCCGAGATGATCTTCACCTACCAGGGCGAAGCGCTGGAGCGCCGCGTGCGGCCGCTGGCCGAGAGCATCGGCGTCACCACCCTGGTGCCGGCCGACGTCACCGATGACGCCTCGATGGATGCGGCTTTCAAGGCAATTGAAGAGAAGTTCGGCACGATCGACTTCGTGGTTCACTCGGTGGCCTTCGCCAACAAGGACGAGCTGAAGGGCTCGTTCGTCGACAACACCACCCGCGAGGGTTTCCTGCTGGCCTTGAACATCTCGGCCTTCAGCTTTGTGGACGTCGCCAAGCGCGCCGCCAAGCTGATGCCGAACGGCGGTTCGTTGATCACCATGACCTATCTAGGGTCGGAGCGGACCATCCCGAACTACAACACCATGGGTGTGGCCAAAGCGGCGCTGGAAGCGGCGACGCGCTATATCGCCCGCGATCTGGGCCCCAAGGGCATCCGCTGCAACGCCATTTCGGCCGGCGCCATGCGAACCCTGGCCCTGGCGGGCATCGCCGGCGGACGGGGCATGATCGCCCAGGGCCGGGCTTTCAGCGCCATGAAGGAAGACACCTCGATGGAAGGCGTCGCCGGCGCCGCCCTGTGGCTGGTCTCCGATCTTGGCCGCTCGACCACTGGCGAAGTCGTCCACGTCGACGCCGGCTTCCACATGATGGGCATGCCGGACGAAGTCGAAGCCTAAAAGCCTGAAGGGCCTATGCGCTAAGGCGCGTAGGCCCGCAGGAACCGTTCGGCGGCCTCGCTGGCGTGCCGGTCGAACTGGAGCTGCGTCTTGTCTGCGGGCAGACGCAGCAGGGTCCGCAGCTGGTTGTGGCCCATAACCATGCCCGAGAAGAACTCGGCGGCCTGGTCGAAATTTTCGACCTTCAGGCGACCCAGGCGCGTCTCGGTCTCCAGGAAGGCGGCCAGTTGCCGTCGCGCGTGGCGCGGACCGGCCTCGAACACCTCGTGGGCGACATCGGGCATTTCTCCGGCGCCCTGGATGATCACCCGCATCACCGAATAGCCGTTGGGGCTGGTCACTGTCTCCAGGATCGAGCGCGCATAGGCTTCCAGCGCCTCGCGGGGGTTTTCCTCGGCGCCGGGCAGACGTAGCGGCGCGGTGATCTGGGCCACCCGCCGGGCCATCAGGGCGCGGACCAGCTCAGCCTTCGACCCATAGTGATTATAGACCGTCTGCTTGGAGACCCCGGCCCGGCGGGCGATCTCCTCCATGGGGGCCGACAGGCCGCGCTGGCCGATCACCTCGACGGCGGCGTCAAGAATGGCCTCGGTCTTGGCGACGTCGATCTGTCCGGGAATCCTGGGCATCAGTGGGCGTCCGAAGGGGGCGGGGCGGCGCTGACCACCGGCTTGGCCAGCAGAGAGACGCCGGCGGCGATGAAGCAGCCGATGGCCAGCAGGGTGAAACTGTCGCCAAAGGCCAGAACCGTAGCCTGCTGCTGCATGAAGCCAGAGAAGGCCTTGCGGGCCGCGCCGTCGGGGTCGGACACGCCCAGCTGCGCCATGCGCGCGGCCAGGCCCGCCATCATGCTCTGGGCCTCCACATTGCCGTTCTGCAGCCTGGAGGTCATGTCGCTGTAATAGAGCGCGGTCTGTTGGGTGATGCTGGTGGCCAGCACGGCCAGACCCATGGCGCCGCCCGTATTGCGCGAGAGGTTCACGAGGCCGGAGGCGTTCTTGATCATGTGCGGCGGCAAGCTGCTCATCGTGATCTGCTGCGTCGCGATCATGGCGATCATGACGCCGACCCCACGGCAAGCCTGAACGCCGGCGAATTCCCAGAAACCCCATTCCTTGGTCACGCCGTGGGCCATGTACATGCCCCAACCGGCCAGAAGGAAGCCGATGAACAGCGGCAGGCGCGGATCGACCTTGCGCACCAGCCGCCCGGCGAGGGGGCCGGTGACGAACATCGACAGACCCGAAACGATCATGGTGGTGCCGACCTCGGACGCCGAATAGTGGCGCACCCGGCTCAGGAACTGCGGCAACAGGAAGGTGCCGCCAAACAGGCTGGCGCCCGACATGGCGGTCATGGCCACGCCGATGGAGAAGTTGCGGTTAGCGAAGGCCTTCAGCTCGACGATGGGGTTTCTGTAGGTCAGTTGCCGCCAGACAAAGACCACGCCGGTGACGGCGGCCAGAACCGCCAGGCCCAGGATGAGGTCGTCCTGCAACCAGCTGTTCTTGGCGCCTTCTTCCAACACGAACTGCAGGCTCATCAGGAAGGCGGCCATCACGCCAAGGCCGAGCCAGTCGAAGCCCTTTTTCAGGCTGGGATCCCCCTTGTCGAAATCACCCCAGCGGGCGACGCCGAACAGCACGATCAGGCCCAGCGGGACATTGATGAAGAATAGCCAGCGCCAGCTGAGCCACTCGGTCAGATGGCCGCCCAGGGTTGGGCCGACCGTCGGCGCCAGGGTGACGATCAGGCCCATGATGACGCTGGCGGTGATCCGGCGCTCAGGAGGAAAGGCGGTGAAGGCGACGGCGAACACCGTCGGGATCATTGCGCCGCCGATGAAGCCCTGCAGGGCGCGGGTGATGATCATCATGTCGATCGACGAGGACAGGCCCGTCAACACGCTCATGATCATGAAGCCGGCGCACGAGGCCAGATAGACCTTCTGGGTGCCCCACAGGCGCGAGAGGTATCCCGACAGCGGGATCATCACCACTTCGGGGATCAGATAGGCGGTCTGGATCCAGCTGACCTGATCGGCGCTGGCGCCAACGCCAGCCTGAATCTGCGGCAAGGAGGCTGCGACAATCTGGATGTCGAGAATGGCCATGAACTGGCCGATGACCATGGCGCCGAAGCCGAGGAACAGCTTGGTCCAGTCAGCCTGGCTCATGGCCTGGGCGGGTGCCGCCGGAGCGGCGATTGCGGCGTCGGTCATGGCCGCCGCCTAGCGCGCTGCGCCCTGGCGGGCCACCTGGGTCGGCGCCTGGCCCGCGTCGGCGAAGGACGCGCCCGAGCGGTCGCGCACATCGACCTTGACCTCGACCGACAGGCCCGGCCGCAGGGCGGCGCCCAGCCTGGAGGTGTCGACCACGATCTTCACGGGCAGGCGCTGGGTGATCTTGGTGAAATTCCCGACCGCGTTCTCGACCGGG
Organism: Caulobacter sp. DWR1-3-2b1; assembly: GCF_049895765.1. Lineage (NCBI taxonomy): Bacteria > Pseudomonadati > Pseudomonadota > Alphaproteobacteria > Caulobacterales > Caulobacteraceae > Caulobacter > Caulobacter sp. DWR1-3-2b1. The sequence goes on along the minus strand of NZ_JAFCSZ010000003.1, from coordinate 106,890 downwards.
ATCAAGGCGAACTCCTGGCCGGTGGCCGGGGCGAAGCTGTCGACCTTGCCGTGGATGGTTTCCTTGCCGAAGGCGTCGGCCTTGATCTCGACGACCTGACCAACCCGCAGTCGCGAGACCTGGGTCTCCTTGAAATTGGCGACGACATAGCTCTGGCCCAGGGGCACGACCGACATCAGCGAGACGCCGGGTTGGACCAGTTGACCGGGCCGCGCCGAGCGGGCGCCGATCACGCCGGCGACCGGCGCGCGCAGGATGGTGCGGTCGAGATCGAGGCGGGCCTGGGCCACGGCGGCGTGGGCGCCGGCAGCCTGGGCCAGGACCTGGGCCTTGGCCGAGCCCAGCGACTGGGCGGCCCGGCGCTCGGCTTCGAGAGCTGCCTGGGCGCTGGCCACGGCCGCGGCCGACTGCGTGGCGCCGGCCCGGGTGGTCTGGACCTTCTGTTGCGAGACCCAGCCCTGGTGGGCCAGGCTGTCATAGCGTTCGAGATCGGCCCTGGCGCGGCCGGCGTCGGCCTGGGCGGCCGAGACGCCCGCCGCCTTCTGGGCGATCAGGGCTTGTTCTAGCGAGGCCTTGTCATCGACGGCGCGAACGGCGGCGTCCAGAGCCTGGGCGTTGGCGATGGCCTGGTCCAGGCGAGCCTGGAACGTGGCGGGGTCAATTCGCGCCACCACCTGGCCGACCTCGACGCGCTGGTTGTCGGCGACCAGGATCTCGGTGATCGCACCGGAAACCTGCGGGCTGATCTGCACCGTGTCGGCCTGGACGAAGGCGTTGTCAGTGGCTTCGAAACGCTGCTTGTCGATGAACCAGAGCACTCCGCCCACGGTGATCGCCACCGCGGCGACGCCGCCGACGATCATCGGAATGAGTTTCTTCTTTTCCGGCGCAGCCATGACCAACCCTGACTAATCCAACAGTCCGATCAGCCGGATAGAAGGGTCTGGGCGTCTCGGCAAGTGATAAATGGACGCATTAGTCCAAAAATCAACGCCTAGTGGATAAGAGGCTGACGGGTTCGAGGATCAGGCCGCACGGCTGGTCGAACGGACCCCGTTGTCGGGCGCCAGACGGAAGCGACCGACCAGCCGCGACAGTTCGGCCGCCTCGTTGGAGAGGGCGTGGCTGGCGGCGGTTGATTGCTCGACCATGGCGGCGTTCTGCTGGGTGGCCTGGTCCATCTGGTTCACAGCCGTGTTGATCTGGGCCAGGCCCGTGGCCTGCTCCTCGGCCGATGCGGCGATCTCGGCGACAGTGCGATTGATCTCGACGACACCGGCGGTGATGCGGCGCAGGGCCTCGCCCGTCTCGCCGACCAAGCTGACGCCCTGATCGACCTGCTGGGTCGAGGCGCTGATCAGGGCCTTGATGTCTTTGGCCGCTTTGGCCGAGCGCTGGGCCAGGGCCCGGACTTCCTGAGCCACGACCGCGAAACCACGACCGGCTTCACCGGCCCGAGCCGCTTCGACGCCGGCATTGAGGGCCAGAAGGTTGGTCTGGAAGGCGATCTCGTCGATCACCCCGATGATGTTGCCGATTTCGCGCGACGAGCCTTCGATCTGCCCCATGGCGGCGACGGCGCGGGCCACAACCTGACCGCCGGTCTCGGCGTCCTTGCGCGCAGCCTCGACCGAGCGGCGGGCTTCCCCCGCGCCCTCGGCGGCGCGGCGGCGCGGCGGCGCGGCGGACGGTGGCGACGATCTCGTCGAGGGCGGCGGCGGTTTCTTCCAGGCTGGCGGCCTGTTGCTCGGTGCGGCGCGACAGGTCGTCGGCGGCGTGGCTGATCTCGCCCGAGCCGGCGCTGATGCCGCCGACCGCGCCATTGATTACGGCCATGGTCTCGGCCAGCCGGTCCATGGCGGCGTTGAAGTCGCTCTGCAGCTTGCGATAGCTTTCGGGGAACACCTCATCGAGGCGGAAGGTCAGGTCGCCCTTGGCCAGGCATTCCAGGCCTTCGCCCAGGCGGGTGACCACGCCGGACTGCTCGCGCGCCGAGGCGCTGCGGCCGGCCTCGTTGGACTGGCGCTCCTGCTCGACCTGACGGCGCTGGCCCTCTGCTTCGTCGGCCAGGCGCAGTTTTTCGAGGGCGGCCTGCTTGAAGGTCAGGACGGCGGCGGCCATGCCGCCGATCTCGTCCTTGCGTCCGACGGCCGGCACGGCGACTTCGTTGTCGCCGTCGGCCAGGCGGCGCATGGCGGAGGTCATGGCGGTGACGGGCGCGGCGATGCTGGTCGACAGCAGCCAGCCCATCAACACCGCGATGCCCACTGCGACAGCGTCGCCGATCAACAGGGTGATGGTCGCCGAGGCGAAAGCCTTGCTCTGCTCTGCCGAGCGGATCGCCAGCTGGCGGTCTTCATCGGCGGCTATGTCCTTCAGAATCTTGCGGATATTGGTCAGGCGGCCGCCGGTTCCGATCTCGGCGCGGGCCTGTTCGAGGGTGAGCGGATCGCCTGCATTGGCAATCTGCTTGCTGGTCTCCTCGCGAATCACCGCGACAGCGGTGGCCAGCGCGTCGGTGCGGGTCTTTTCGTCGGCGTCCTCGATACCGGCGACCAGCTTCTTGAAGCCCTTGTCATAGTCGGCGCCGTACTTGCCGTACTTCTCGACGAACGAGGGATCCAGGCTGGCGACGAAGCCGCGGGTGGCGTTCTGTTGTTCGACCAGGGCGGCGGTCGTGTCATCCAGGGTGTTGATATAGACGTGGCCGTGATCGTTCAGCCGGGTGATCTTCTGGATCGAGGACAGGCTTCCGCCCACCATGGCGCCGGCCGTGGCGACGGCGGCGACAAGAATGGCGAACGCCAGCAAGAGCTTGTGCACAACCTTGAGGTTAGACATTCTAGAGTCCCGATCCCGATTCCGGGGAACTCTCTGCGCTCGCAAGTTTAACAAAGCGATAGGACAGTTTTCGCGATTAATGTTCGGCGAGGTAATCGGCCCTGAACACGCTTCCCTGTAAAGGGAACTGGCCATATCTGCACTTGCTGCGGCGTTTTGACGCTCAAACTGTACATGCAAGATAGCTACGGCAAGCAAGTCCGTGCTCGGACAAATTTTGATTACTGGCCGCGTCGCCCGCCGGACAACAACGCGGCTCGAATCGGGCGTGTGACATCCGGTCGCAATTTCGTCTTGCGCTAGAATCAATAGAGACTAAAAGCCGTCCCCCAATGCAACCAAGCACGGGGGAGCGCGTATCTCCCGTGCAGTCACAGTTCGCCGCGCTCGCTACGCCCGCGCCAGAGGATGCGCCGATGAACGTCCAACCGCCGCTTGGTCAGTCGCCTTTGGGTCAGTCGCCCCTCGCACAGTCGCCTCTGGGCATGTTCCGTCCCGTCCTGTGGCTCGCCGCCGCAGCTTTCGCCGCTGGCTTCGGCGGTTACATGGTCTTGGGCCTGCGCGCCATCAACAGCTAAGCGACTAGCTCGACACGCCGGTCGAGCCAAACCCGCCGGCGCCCCGGTCGGTGGCCTCAAGGTCGTCGGCCTCGACCAGGATCCATTGGGGCGCGGCCGCAATAATCCCTTGGGCGATGCGGTCGCCCCGGCGGATAGTGAAGTCTTCTTCGCCCAAATTGATCAGCAGCACGCAGACCTGGCCGCGATAGTCGCTGTCGATGGTCCCCGGCGCGTTGGTTACCGTGACGCCGTTCTTGAACGCCAGACCCGAGCGTGGGCGGACCTGCATCTCGTAACCATCGGGGATCGCCACCGAAAAGCCGGTGGGCGCCATGCAGCGCGAGCCCGGCTTGAGTACGATGGGCTCGTCTTCCGGCACATGGGCTCGAAGGTCGAAGCCGGCGGCGCCAGCGGTGGCATAGGTCGGGACCGGCAGGTCGCCATTGCCGTCCCAGCGCTTGAAGCGGATCGTTTGAGCGGTCATGCGGTGCTTCCTGCCATTGCCGTGCTTGAGGGCGGTCTAAAAGTCGAGCGAGCGGCTTTAGCTGATTTGGTCGCTGATGGGCCAGAGGCTCAGGCCAGGGCCTGGACGATCCTTTGGGCGATGGCGCGGGCCACCTCGTCCTTGGGCGCGCGCTCCCAGCGCTCGGTCTGCTCGCGGGTAACCAGCAGCACGGCGTTGTCCTCGCCGCCCATGACGCCGGGCTCAGTCACATCGTTGGCGATGATCCAGTCGCAGCCCTTGCGCGACAGCTTGGCCCGGGCGTGCATCTCGACATCGTTGGTTTCGGCCGCGAAGCCGACCACCAGTTTCGGCCGCATCGGACCCGTGGCCGAGACGGTGGCCAGGATGTCGGGGTTCTCCACGAAGGTCAGGGCCGGCGGTCCGCCCTTTTCCTTCTTCAGCTTGGTTCCAAAGGCCTCGTCCACCCGCCAGTCGGCGACGGCGGCCACGAACACCCCCACATCGGCGGGCAAGGCGGCCTGGCTTGCGGCCAGCATCTGACGCGCGGTCTCGACATCGACGCGCGTCACGCCGGGCGGTGTGGGCAGGAATACCGGGCCGGCGATCAGGGTGACCTCGGCGCCCAGCTCGGCCAGCGCCTGGGCAATGGCGAAGCCCTGCTTGCCGCTGGAGCGGTTTGTGATGCCGCGCACCGGATCGATCGGCTCGAAGGTCGGGCCGGCGGTGACCAGGGCGCGCTTACCGGTCAGCGGCTTGGCGGCGGGACCGTTCAGGGCATCCATGATGGCCGCCAAGATCGCTTCGGGTTTGGCCAGGCGTCCGGGTCCGAACTCGCCGCACGCCATGGCGCCCTCGTCAGGCCCCACGAAGCTGACGCCATCGGCCTTCAGGGTCGCGATATTGCGCTGAGTGGCGGGGTGCAGCCACATCCGCACGTTCATGGCGGGCGCCATCAGCACCGGCTTGTCGGTGGCGAGCAGGGTGGTGGAGGCCAGGTCTCCGGCCAGGCCATTGGCCGCCTTGGCGATCAGGTCGGCCGTCGCCGGGGCCACCACCACGAGGTCGGCAGAGCGCGACAGCTGGATGTGGCCCATCTCGGCCTCGTCGGTCAGGGAGAAGAGGTCGTCATAGACCTTGTCCTCGGCAAGAGAGCCCAGCGAAAGCGGCGTGACGAACTCGGCGCCGGCCTTGGTCAGGATCGGTCGCACGCCGATCCCCGCCTTGCGCAGCAGGCGCGTCAGCTCCAGCGCCTTGTAGGCCGCGATGCCGCCGCCGACGATCAGAAGAACCCGCTTGTCGCTCACGCCGGTCGGTCTCCATCCAGTTCGAGGTCCTTATGACCCATGCGCGGCGATCCGACAAAGGACAAGCTGATGACAGACTCGACTCTCGTTCCGCTTTCGTTCATTAAACGGAAAGGTTGATAAAACGGGGTGACGAGATCATGGGGTTGAGCAAACTTCACGGAGCCGGTGTGGCTCTACTGGCGACTGGCGCGCTATTCCTGGCTGCTTGTGATGGCGGGGCTTCCGCTGTGCCCGCGCCCAAGGCCGGTGAGCGCAGGGCTTCAGCCGAGACGACAGAGGCGCCCACGTCGTCCTCATCGTCCGCGCGTCGAGACGATCCGCGCGACGCGCCGGTTCGTCAGGTCTCGGGCAAGCCGTTCTGGGCGGCCAATCGCACGCGCACCGCCGAGGAAAACGCCGAGCGCGCCTTCGAACGCAATGGCGAGGCCTTCGGGGCCGTCACGGTCGATGACTATGTTGAGGTGGCGCATAAGTTCGTCGGCAATCCGCCCAAGGGCGTGGAAACGCTGAAGCGCGCCAATGGCGACACGCTGATCTACGACCCCAAGGGCAATGTCTTCGCGGTGGTCTCCCGGGAGGGCGCGCCTCGGGCGCTGTTCAAGCCGGATGATGGCGCAGCCTATTGGGATACGCAGAAGACCCGGGAAAGCCGTCGGTCAACAGCGGCGCGGGAGCGGGGGCAGGCCAACAGCGGGTGAGGCCGACGCCTAGCCGAACGCCAGCGCCCCGGCCGCGAAGGCCAGAACCGCCACGGCGGCTCCCGCCGCGAACCACGCCAGCGGACGGGGTTTCGGCGCGACCACCACCGCGACCGTCGCCGGCGGCGCCCCGGCCAGCCGCGCGATAGCCCGCAGCGCCTTCAGGGCCTCGTCGGCGAAATCGCGGACCTTGGCGACGGGGGACAGCTCGCGGGTGATCCAGCGACGGACCACCGGGTCGGCGGCGGCCCAGATGTCGTGAGCCGGGTCGATGCGGCGGGCCACGCCCTCGACCGTGACCATGGTCTTCTGCAGCAGCACCAGTTCTGGCCGCAGGGCCATGTCGAACAGGGCGGTGATCTCGAACAGCTGGGCCAGCAGCCTGCCCATCGAGATGTCGCGTGCATCCAGGCCGAACACCGGCTCGCCGACCGCGCGCAGGGCCTGGGCGAAGGCGTCGACGTCCTGGTGAGCGGGCACATAGCCGGCGTCGAAATGGATCCTGGCCACGCGCGGGTAGTCGCGGTTGAGAAAGCCGTAGAGGATCTCGGCCAGATATTTACGCTCGCCGGGACCCAGGCGTCCGATGATGCCGTAGTCGACGGCGACCACCTTGGCCGGAGCGGCGACGAACAGGTTGCCCTCGTGCAGGTCGGCGTGAAACAGGCCGTGGTCCAGAGCCTGGGCCAGGAAGCCCCGGGTGATGTTCTCGGCCAGCGCCTTGCGGTCCAGGCCCGGCAGGTCCAGCGCCTCGGGGTCCGACAGCGGTTGGCCCTCGGCCCAGGCCAGGGTCAGGACCCGCTTGCCGACGCCCTCCCAAACCACGACCGGGGCGGTCATGAAGGCGTCCTTGGCCATCACTTCACCCAGCTCGGCGCAGCCGGCGGCCTCGAAGCGCAGGTCCATTTCCAGATCCAGTGCCCGGATCACCACCTCGACAAAGTCACGCGGCTTCAGGCGGCGCGCCTCCGGGACCAGACGTTCGGCCAGATCGGCGGCCAGCCGCAGCACGGCGCTGTCTTGGGCGACCTGGCGCTCGATGCCGGGGCGTAGCACCTTCACCGCCACCTTGCGGCCGTCAAGCAACCAGGCGGGATGGGCCTGGGCGAGGGAGGCGGCGGCGACGGGCTCTTCCAGAGCTGAGAACAGGGTCTCGATCGGCCGGCCCAGATTACGCTCGATTTCGTCGCGGGCCTGGCTGAGCGGGAAGGGCGACAGGCGATCCTTCAGGCGCGACAGATCTTCGGCGAACGGCGTGCCGAAGATGTCGGCCCGGGTCGACAGGAACTGACCCATCTTGATCGCGGCGGGGCCGAGGCCCTCAAGGGCGGCTGCCAGTCGCTGGCCGGGGCGGCCCAGCCTGGCGCGGGGACCGGAAAACAGCCGCAGCGTCCGGGCCGCCAGCCGGGCCGAGGGTGGCAGGATCGGATCCAGCTCGCGTGGGACCAGGGCGTCGGCTCGGATCAAAACCCAGCCTGCGCCGACCAGGCGCCAGAACGCAGACATCTGTCCCATGGACTAGACGGCCCAGCCCTGGTGCATCGCCGCGACGCCGCCGGTGAAGTTGGTGATGGTCACCCGCTTGAAGCCGGCGGTCTCCATCATGGTCGCGAAGGTGCGCTGGTCGGGGAAGCGGCGGATGCTCTCGACCAGATACTGATAGGCCTCGCGATCCTTAGCCACCCACTCGCCGACCTGGGGGATGACCTTGAAGCTGTAGGCGTCATAGGCTTTCGCAAGCGCCTCGGTGACGGGGCGTGAAAACTCCAGGCAGAGAAAACGGCCGCCGGGCTTCAAGACACGCCGCGCCTCGCGCAGGGCCGCGTCGATGTCGGTGACATTGCGAATGCCGAACGAGATCACATAGGCGTCGGCATAGGCGTCCGGCAGCGGCAGGGCTTGCGCGTCGCCGACCGTCCAGGTGATCTCCGGCTCGCCGCCCTTCTCGATGCCGGCGGCGATCATCTCGGCATTGTAGTCGATGATATTGACCACGGCGTCGGGGCCGCCCCGGCGCTCCTGCGCGCGGCGCGCCATCTTGGCGAAGCGACGGGCCATGTCGCCCGTACCGCCGGCGCAGTCGATTATGATCTCGCCCGGCTGCGGGTTCAGGCGCGCGGCCACGGCGTCCTTCCACAGCCGGTGGACGCCCCCGCTCATCAGGTCGTTCATCAGGTCGTAGTTCTTGGCGACGCGGTCGAAGACCCCGCGCACCAGGCCGGCCTTCACCGAGGGATCGACGTCCTTGAAACCGAATGTGGCGGCGGGCTTGCTCATGACGTCTTTCGACCAGGCTCTCTATATGCTGGATCGCTCTTAGACCGCTGACTGCGTCGCGTCATCACCTTGAGGTCCGTCTTGCCTGAATTGCCCGAAGTCGAGACCGTCCGGCGCGGCCTGGAGCCCGTTCTAAGCGGCGCGCGCCTGAGCCGCGTGCGCGCCAACCGACCCGACCTGCGCTTTCCGTTGCCCGAGGGTTTCGTCCAGAGGCTGACCGGCGCGAAGATCCTGCGGCTGGACCGCCGGGCCAAATATCTGCTGGCCCCGTTGGATCGCGGCGACACCCTGGTGATGCACCTGGGCATGACCGGGCGTTTTGAGATTGCGTCGCCGGTGGGCTCGATACGCCCCGGCGACTTCGCCCGCGAGGTCAAACCGGACGACAAGCACGCCCACGTCGTCTTCGAGACCGAAGCGGCCGCGGTGGTCACCTATCACGATCCCCGGCGGTTCGGGTTCATGGACCTGATCGCCACCGACCGGGTCGACTGCCATCCCTGGTTCGCGACCATGGGTCCCGAGCCCCTGGGCGACGGCTTCGACGCCAGAACGCTGGTGAAAGCCTTCGCCGGCCGCAAACAGGGTCCCAAGACCCTGCTACTGGACCAGAAGACCGTCGCGGGTCTGGGCAATATCTATGTGTGCGAGGCACTGCACCGGGCGGGGATTTCGCCATTCAAGCCCTCGGGCATGATCGCCGGCAAGCGGCTGGAGCCTCTGACCCGGATCATCAAGGAGGTCCTGGCCGAGGCCGTCGAGGTCGGCGGTTCCACCCTCAAGGACTTCGCCGCCGCCGACGGCGCTCTGGGCTATTTTCAGCACCGCTTCCGGGTCTATGACCGCGAGGGCGAGCCGTGTCCGACCAAGGCCTGCAAGGGCGTCATCGCTCGCGAGGTCCAGGCGGGACGGTCGACGTTCTTCTGCCCGGTGTGCCAGGTTTAGGATCCCTCACCGCATCAGGCCGGCCGCGCGCAGGGCCTTTTCGATGACGTCCCGTACGCCGGGCGATACGTGGCTGGAAACCGCGTTCAGAACCTGAGCCGCGACGCCCGTCGGATTCTCATCGGTGGGAGGCCTAGACTTTGCCTCGCCGCTCTTTGGCGCGACGAGAGCGGTCGGCGTCGTGACCTTGGCCGGCGCGCTCTCCGCGCCCAGCCCCCAGAAGCCGGCGATCTCCAGTGTCGAGGACAGGCCCGCTTCAAGCATATAGGGCGCGGGCTGGCCCACATCGCCTTCGCCCTTGGTGGCGAGCGGCGTCCCGTGGCCAAGGCCGTGGACGATGTTCAGCTCGATGATCGAGCTGTTGGCGTCGTCTCTCCAGACTGAACGCGTTCTGGCGCCCAGCCGGACGACCTCGCTCGGGGCCTCTGACAGGCCAGTGGCGGACGTCCACTGCCGGGTCAGGTCCTGCGCGTTGGCGGCGTTGACCGTATAGTCCGCGTCGCCATGCCAGATCGCCAGCCGCAGGGCCGTTGCATCGCCGCGCTGAACCAGATCTCCCAGAGCTTCGGCGCCGCGACCATCGCCGCGTCCCATCACCCTGAGGGCGTCGGGCACCCCGCGCGCCACGCCATGCGCAAGGCCGGCGATGACAGCTCCGCCTGCGAACAGGTCTGGATAGGTCGCCAGCATGGCCGCCGTCATCGCGCCGCCGGCCGAGAGACCGGTGATGAAGACGCGGCGCGGATCGCAATCGTGAGCCTGAATGGCCGCGGCGACCATGGCCGCGATCGAGGCGGCTTCGCCCCTTCCGCGAGCGGTGTCGCCCGGCTCGAACCAGTTGAAGCACCGGTTGGGATTGTTGGTCGCGACCTGTTCAGGGGCCAGGACGGCGAAGCCCAGGCGGTCGGCCAGGGCGATCCAGCCACCGTTGACGGCATAGCTCTCGGCGGTCTGGGCGCATCCGTGCAGCACCACGACCAGCGGAGCCCCCGACGCTAGGCCTTTGGGCGCATGGGACAGCATTTTCAGCGCGCCCAGGTTTTCCCCGAACCCAACGGTCTCGACGAGTGTTCGATTGCCCGCCGTCATCAAGGGTGACGGTCCCGAGGCTTTGCGCAGGCGCGCCAGCATCGCGGTGGTTTCGGCCAGGCCAGGCATGTCCATACTCGCTACGGCCGCTACCCGGCCCGACGCGATAATGCTGCACTGCAGCATAGAGCTGCATCACGTTTGATTGCATCGTCGCGAAAGCCGGCCCGGTTCGCGATCAAACGGATGCTCGCGAAAGGGTTCTCTCAAACCACACCGCTCAGGGCTCCCCTTCGCCGCAGCGCGTTCTATAAAGCGAGCCGTTATTAAGGAGAGACCGCCGATGGCCTATCAGACCCTGATCGTCGAGACCGCCCCGGAAGGCGCCGCCGGCGTCGTCCTGATCCGGCTGAACCGCCCCGAGGCGCTGAACGCCCTGAACGCACTGCTGCTGGGCGAGCTGGCCCAGGTGCTGGAAAGCGCCCAGGTCGACGACGGCGTGGGCTGCATTGTCCTGACCGGCTCGGCCAAGGCCTTCGCCGCCGGCGCCGACATCAAGGAGATGTCGGACAAATCCTACGCGGAAATGTTCAAGGCCGACTTCTTCACCGCCGGCGCGCGCGCCATCGAGCAGTGTCGCAAGCCGATTATCGCCGCCGTGTCCGGCTACGCCCTGGGCGGCGGCTGCGAGCTGGCGATGATGTGCGATTTCATCATCGCCGCCGACACCGCCAAGTTCGGCCAGCCCGAGATCAATCTGGGCGTCGCGCCAGGCATCGGCGGCACCCAGCGCCTGACCCGCTTTGTCGGCAAGTCCAAGGCCATGGACATGATCCTGACCGGCCGGATGATGGGGGCCGAGGAAGCCGAGCGCGCTGGCCTGGTATCGCGGATCTTCCCAGCCGACATGCTGCTGGCCGAGGTTCTGGCCATGGCCGCCAAGGTCGCCAGCCAGTCGCCCCTGGCGGTGGCCATGAACAAGGAACTGGTCCTGGCCGCCTATGAGACGACCCTGACCACGGGCGTCGCCCTGGAGCGGCGCCTGTTCCACTCGCTGTTCGCCTTCGAGGATCAGAAGGAGGGGATGGCGGCCTTCGTCGAGAAGCGCAAACCCGACTTCAAGGGGCGCTGACCGGAAGATACGGGATTCCGTCTCCGGGCCGTTGACCACGGCCAAGGGTTCCCGTATATCCGCGCGCTCAAGATTTTCCCTGCTTCGCGGCTGTCCCGCGCGGCTGTCCGTTTGAAGGTCCTACCTATGGCCAATAATCCCGGCGCCAAGAAAGCGATCCGCAAGATCGCCCGTCGCACCGAGGTGAACACCGCCCGCCGTTCGCGCGTGCGTACGTTCCTCCGCAAATTCGAAGACGCGCTGGCGGCCGGCGATGCCGCCGTCGCCAAGACCGCCTTTATCGAGGCTCAATCGGAGCTGATGCGCGCCGTTTCCAAGGGCGTGGTTCATCCGAACACGGGTTCTCGCAAGGTCTCGCGCCTTGCCGCCCGCCTGAAGAAGCTGGATAAGGCCGCCGCCTAGTCCAGATTCAGGACGAACGCCGTTCGTTCAGCAAATTCAAGTATTTACAGTAGCCGGTTGGAGCAATCCAACCGGCTTTTGCTTTGCGCTCAAACGCACGCTTTACTAAAATAACAGTGTCCGAAAAATAGCTGACTTAACTATTCCCTTGCCAGGCGAGGGGCTCTCGCGAGTCAACAGAAATATCCGATCCCGGACGCAAGTTTTCCGTTTGACCAGCAGGGGCGGCTGGCTAGTTTAGGCGTCTCAGCGCTCTTCCAGTCTTTGGAAAAAACGGCGGCGGCAGAACCATGCGTTCTGTTGACTAAGCCCCCGTGTGCGTTGAGAAAACCGGTCGTTTGCCATTGGGGGGCGTGCGGCAGGCTTACGGGCGCGTTTTATCTATGAGGCGGTGGACTAATGACAATCAAGGGTGGGATGGCGAGCCAGGATTTTTCGGCTGCGATTCCAGCGGTTGCCTGTGAGCCAGCCGGCGGCGTCTGGCACAAGGTCTGCGTGGCGCTGAAGCGGGAACTGGGCGATGCGTCCTTCGGGTCGTGGATCGCTCCGGCTCTGCTGCGTGAAGGTCCCTCTGGCGATGTGGTTCTGGTCACGCCGACCGGGATCGCCCGCGACTGGATCCGTCGCAGCGCCTGGCGCCGTATCGGCGAGCTGTGGACCGCCAACGATCCGATGGCGCGTCGCATCGACCTGAAGTCGCGTCTGGAATTCGAAGCCTCGGCCGGCGCCTATGTCGACGCCGCCAAGGCCGAGCCTATCGAGATCGTCCTGCCCGTCTCCACCGATGCCCCCAGCGTGGCGCCGGTGTCGACAGGCAAGCCTTCGCGGACCCAGGGTCTGCAGGAACGCTTCACCTTCGAGACCTTCGTCCCGGGTCCCGCCAATGAATTCGCCCACGCCGTGGCGCGCCGGGTGTCGAGCTGGGCCGATGGCCACTTCAACCCGGTTCTGTTCCACGGCCCCTATGGCTTTGGAAAGACCCACCTGCTCAACGCCCTGGCCTGGGAGGCCATGCGTCAGGCCCCGACCAAGCGTGTGGTCTATCTGACGGCCGAGCGCTTCCTGTCGACCTTCGTGCGCGCCGTGATGGATCGCCAGACGGCGGCCTTCAAGGAAGAGCTACGGGCTGCCGACCTGCTGATCATCGACGACGTGCACTTCATCGCCGGCAAGCAATCCACGCAGGAAGAGCTGTTCCACACCCTGACCGCGCTGGTCGAGGAGGGCCGCCGAGTCGTGTTCTCGTCGGATCGTCCGCCGTCGGCCATGACCGAGATGGACGCTCATCTGCGCTCGCACCTTTCGGCGGGCCTGGTCTGCGGCCTGGAGCCGGCCGACCGCTCGCTGCGCCTTGGCATTCTGGAGCGCAAGATCCAGACCCTATCGGGCGCGCAGGGCTTCGAGCCGACCATGCGTCCCGAGGTTCTGCAGTTCCTGGCCGACCGCTTCACCGACAGCGTCCGCGAGCTGGAAGGCGCGCTCAACACCCTGTCGGCCCGGGCCGGCGAGGGCCTGTCGCGTCTGACCCTCGATGAGGTCCACGCGATCCTGCGTCCGCACCTGCGGTCGGGCGAGAAGCGCATCACCATCGACGACATCCAGAAGGCCACCGCCGACCACTACGGCATGAAACAGGCCGATCTGCTGAGCGAGCGTCGCAACCGCGCCATCGCCCGTCCGCGCCAGGCAGCCATGTGGCTGGCCAAGCAGCTGACCACCCGTTCGCTGCCCGACATCGGCCGCCGCTTTGGCGGCCGCGACCACACCACCGTCCTGCACGCCGTGCGCCGCATCGAGGCCCTGCGCGTCGACGACAGCGCCCTGAACCACGACCTGGAGGTCCTGGCGCGCAAGCTGCGCGGCTAGGCCGGGGGCGGGACGGGTCACCGGTTTCTGCTGTGTCAGGTTCGAGGTTGAGGGGGGTCGTCCGATGGGGCGGCCCCCTTTTCTTTTGACGCCCGCGATGTGCGACCCCTTGTAGGCGTCGAGCGTTGTGAGGTGAAAATCCAAAATAGCTCCGTCATCCCGGGGCTTGTCCCCGGGACCCGTCTCTCCGCCGCAGGTGCGAGAGGGGAGAGATGCGGCGCATCTCGCCGTCGCTTCACATGAAAGCTGAACCATGGGTCCCGGGGACAAGCCCCGGGATGACCGGATTTTATCGGGAAGGTGGGTGTGCCGGCCGCGCCCGCCGCAGCGTCAGATTGATCCGCCCCCCATCCGTGACAAGGCCAGAGGAACCAGCGAGGATCCGGTCCACGCCGTGAAAGGCCAGTCGCGCCGGCCCCGACAGGCGGCAGACATCGCCCGAAGCCAGTTTCAGGCTGCGGGTCGGGTCTTTGCGCGAGGTCCCGCCGATCCGGAACACCGCCGTGTCGCCTAGCGAGATCGACAGCACCGGAAAGCGCGGATCGGCCTCGTCCCGATCCTGGTGCGGACCCATGCGGGCGTCGCCGCGATAGAGGTTGATCAGGCAAGCGTCGGGCGGCGTGTCCGGGTCGCCCAGCTCCGCCCAGAGATTCAGCAGCGCCCGGGGCATGGCCGGCCAGGGCTGAACCGTGCCCGGGTGGGCCTCGGCATAGCGATAGCCGCTCGCGTCGCTGGTCCAGCCCAGAGGTCCGAAACTGGTCATGCCGACGCTCATCGTCTTTCCATAGGCGGTGGCGTAGTTGGTGAAGGGCGCGGTTTCGGCGGCTTCGAACACGGCGGCGACCAACTCCGCCTGGGCTCCAGGCGAAAGGAAGCCTGGCCAGAGATCGAAACCCGGAACGACAGAGAGCGGATTGATCATTACGTATATTTAACGCGCCGGATGCGGACGAAAGGTGTTGGTTTGCGCCCTTGGCCGATCTGGTCGATGAAATTTTCCACCTCAGGGCCGTTCATGCGTCGTCTCTTGTCTTCCGCGGCCGTCGCCGTGCTTCTTCTCGCCGCCACTGGAGCCACGAGCAGCGCTTTCGCAGCGCCCGCCAGCAAGACCCCGGGCGCGACCGCCCAGACCGTCACTACCCAGTTGCCGCGCACGGTCGTCCCTTCGCACTATGACGTGAACTTCACGCCCGACATCGCCAACCTGACCTTCACCGGCTCGGTCCGGATCACGGTCGCGGTGCTTGAGCCCACGACGACCATCGTCCTGCAGGCCAACGAGCTGACCTTCTCCAAGGCCTCGGTCAAGGGCGCCGGCGCGGCGACCATCGCGACGGACGAAAAGGCCCAGACCGCCAGCTTCACCTTCGCAAAGCCCCTGACCAAGGGCCGCCATGTGTTGTCGATCGACTATGCGGGCAAGATCAACACCCGGGCCACCGGCCTGTTCGCCCTCGACTACGAGACCGGCGCCGGCAAGAAGCGCGCGATCTACACCCAGTTCGAAGCGCCTGACGCTCGCCGGTTCATCCCTTCGTGGGACGAGCCCTTCTATAAGGCCATCTTCAAGCTGACGGCCACCGTGCCCACCGGTCAGATGGCGATCAGCAACATGCCGGTCGAGAAGACGGTCGATCTCCCCGGCGGCAAGAGCCGGGTGACCTTCGCCGCGTCGCCCAAGATGTCGACCTACCTGCTGTTCTTCGGCCTGGGCGAGTTCGAGCGTGCGACGACCACCGCCGCCGGCGCCGAGATTGGCGTGATCACCAAGAAGGGCGACCTGGCCCAGGCGCAGTTCGCCCTGAAGTCGGCCGGCCCGATCCTGGAGTGGTACAACGACTATTTCGGCGTGAACTATCCGCTGCCGAAGCTGGATCACATCGCCGCCCCGGGCCAGAGCCAGTTCTTCGCCGCGATGGAGAACTGGGGCGCGATCTTCTATTTCGAATACGCCCTGCTGCTGGATCCGGCCCTGTCGACCCAGGAAGATCGCGAAGGCGTCTACACTACCGTCGCCCACGAGACCGCCCACCAGTGGTTCGGCAATCTGGTCACCATGGCCTGGTGGGACGACCTGTGGCTGAACGAGGGTTTCGCGACCTGGCTTGAGGGCCGCACGACCGAGAAGTTCTTCCCCGAGTGGAACAGCGCCCTGAACGCCATCGCCGGCCGTGAATACGCCATGGGCCTGGACGCCCTGGTCACCACCCACCCGGTGGTGCAGCCGATGAAGACCGTCGAGGAGGCCAGCGAGGCCTTTGACGGGATCACCTACCAGAAGGGCCAGGCCGTCATCGGCATGCTGGAGGCCTATGCCGGCGCCGACGCCTGGCGCGACGGCGTGCGCAGCTACATCAAGGCCAACACCTATGGCAGCACCGTCACCGACGACCTGTGGGGCGCCGTCGAGACTGCGGCAGGCAAGCCGATCAAGGCCATCGCCCGCGACTTCACCCTGCAGCCCGGCGTGCCGCTGATCACCGTCTCCGGCGGGGCCTGCGTCAATGGCGCCTCGCAGCTGACCCTCACCCAGGGCGAGTTCACCAAGGATCGTCCGGGCAAGACGCCGTTGCGCTGGGGCGTGCCGGTCGCCTCGCGCGCCGTCTCGGGCGGCGCGCCGGTCCAGGCCCTGGTCGAGAATGGCGAGGCGAGGGTGGCCGTGCCGGGCTGCGGCCCCGTGGTCGTCAATGCCGGCCAGGCCGGCTATTTCCGCACTCTCTACACGCCGGAACTGTTCAAGGGTCTGGCGGGCAGCTTCGGCAGCCTGCAGCCGATCGACCAGCTTGGCCTGCTCAGCGACGTCTACGCCCTGGGCCTGGCCGGCTTGCAGCCGGCTACCGACGCCCTGGACCTGTCCATCGCCACGCCGATTTCGGCCGATCCGAAGATCTGGAGCCGCGTCACGTCCATCTACGGCGCCATCGACGGCTACTATGACGGCATGCCGACCGAGCAGGCCAGGTTCCGCAAGGTGGCCCTGGCCAGGCTGTCGCCGCTGATGACCCGGGTCGGCTGGACCGCCAAGCCGGATGAAAGCGGTCCGGAAGCCACCCTGCGCGGCGACGTGATCGCTGTCCTGGGCCGCTTGGGTGATCCGGCTGTCGCAGCCGAGGCCAAGCGC
This sequence comes from Caulobacter sp. DWR1-3-2b1, assembly GCF_049895765.1. Lineage (NCBI taxonomy): Bacteria > Pseudomonadati > Pseudomonadota > Alphaproteobacteria > Caulobacterales > Caulobacteraceae > Caulobacter > Caulobacter sp. DWR1-3-2b1. The sequence goes on along the minus strand of NZ_JAFCSZ010000003.1, from coordinate 90,246 downwards.
CGCTACGCCGCCGACAAGACCGACCCCGCCGCCGTGCCCGGCCCGCTGCGCAAGACCATCCTGGGCATCGTTGCGGCCCAGGCCGACACCGCCGGCTGGGACGCCATGCGCGCCCAGGCCAAGGCCGAGACCAACGCCCTGTTGCGTACCGAGCTCTACACGTTGCTGGGCGCCGCCCGCGATCCGGCCCTGGCCAAGCGGGCGCTGGATCTGGCCATGACCGACGAGCCCGGCGCGACGACCTCGCCCAACATCATCAGCAAGGTCGCCGGCGTGCATCCCGACCTGGCCTTCGACTTCGCCGTGGTCAACAAGGCGGCGGTGGAGGCCAAGGTCGACGCTTCGGGCCGTACCGGCTACCTGGCCTCGCTGGGTGCTCGCTCGTCGGATCGGGCCATGCTCGCCAAGCTTGACGCCTTGACCGCATCGGATCCGACCTTGGCGCGGGAAGTCGAGAAGGCCAAGGCGGCGGTGTCCTACCGCCTTTCGGTGCGCGAGGGCCAGTTGCCGCAGATCACCACCTGGGTGAAAAAGACCGGCGGCTGAACGCCACAGCGTCTCTGACCTGACGATGGCTGCGTCCGCTCAAGACCTTGGGCGCGCAGCCATTTTCCATTGCACAGCTTGCAGATTCCCCTTCGTAAGATGAGGGAATGGGCTTGCGGGGCGGTATGCATCCCCCATATCGGCTTCCAAGCGGGGTTGACGGGCTCGTCAACTTCGAGGAACGCACCTCTGCCCGCTCGACTTTCGTCGAGATGGGGAGGATTGGATCAACCGTTAGAGAGTTCGACCAGACGGGGACGGAGCGAGAAAAACCGGGGCGCTTGCGTCTAAGGCCCTTGTCACCGCCGTCCGCCAGCAGGAGCGACAGGTTTAATATGAGCAAGATTATCGGTATCGACCTTGGCACCACGAATTCGTGCGTGGCCATCATGGACGGCAAGACCCCCAAGGTGATCGAGAACGCCGAAGGCGCTCGCACCACCCCGTCGGTGGTCGCTTTCCTCGAGGACGGCGAGCGCCTGGTTGGCCAGCCCGCCAAGCGTCAGGCCGTCACCAACCCGACCAACACGCTGTTCGCGATCAAGCGCCTGATCGGCCGCAACTTCGCCGACCCCGTCGTGGCCAAGGACAAGGCCATGGTCCCCTATGACATCGTCAAGGGTCCGACCGGCGACGCCTGGGTCAAGGCCCAGGGCAAGGACTACAGCCCGCAGGAAGTTTCCGCCTTCATCCTGCAGAAGATGAAGGAAGCCGCCGAGAGCCACCTGGGCGAACCGGTCACCCGGGCCGTGATCACCGTCCCGGCCTATTTCAACGACGCCCAGCGTCAGGCGACCAAGGACGCCGGCAAGATCGCCGGCCTGGAAGTCCTGCGCATCATCAACGAGCCGACCGCGGCCGCCCTAGCCTACGGCCTGGACATGAACGAAGGCAAGAAGATCGCCGTCTACGACCTTGGCGGCGGCACCTTCGACGTTTCGGTCCTGGAAATCGGCGACGGCGTCTTCGAGGTGAAGTCGACCAACGGCGACACCTTCCTGGGCGGCGAGGACTTCGACCTGAGGATCGTCGATTACCTGGCCGACGAGTTCAAGAAGGAGCAGGGCGTCGACCTGCGCAAGGACAAGCTGGCCCTGCAGCGCCTTCGCGAGGAGGCCGAAAAGGCCAAGAAGGAACTGTCGAGCACCGCTCAGTACGAAGTGAACCTGCCCTTCATCTCGATGAACGCTTCGGGTCCGCTGCACCTGAACATCAAGCTGTCGCGCTCCAAGCTGGAAGCCCTGGTCGAAGACCTGATCACGCGCACCATCGGTCCGTGCGAACAGGCCCTGAAGGACGCCGGTCTCAAGAAGAGCGACATCGACGAAGTGATCCTGGTCGGGGGCATGAGCCGCATGCCCAAGGTCCAGCAGGCGGTGCAGGACTTCTTTGGCCGCGAGCCGCACAAGGGCGTCAATCCTGACGAAGTCGTGGCCCTGGGCGCCGCCGTTCAGGCCGGCGTTCTGCAAGGCGACGTCAAGGACGTGCTGCTGCTGGACGTGACCCCTCTGACCCTGGGCATCGAGACCCTGGGCGGCGTGTTCACCCCGCTGATCGAGCGCAACACCACCATCCCGACCAAGCGCTCGCAGACCTTTTCGACCGCCGACGACAACCAGTCGGCCGTGACGATCCGCGCCTTCCAGGGCGAGCGTCCCATGGCTGTCGACAACAAGTTCCTCGGTCAGTTCGACCTGCAGGGCATTCCGCCGGCCCCGCGCGGCATCCCGCAGATCGAGGTCACCTTCGACATCGACGCCAACGGCATCGTCAATGTCCACGCCAAGGACAAGGCCACCAACAAGGAGCACTCGATCCGCATCCAGGCCAATGGCGGCCTGAGCGATGCTGACATCGAGCGCATGGTCAAGGAAGCCGAGGCCAACAAGGCCGGCGACGAGAAGAAGAAGGCGCTGGTCGAGGCCAAGAACCAGGGCGAGGCCACCGTGCACGCCACGGAAAAGGCCATGGCCGAGCACGGCGACAAGGTCTCGGGCGACGACAAGACCGCCATCGAGACCGGCCTGACCGACCTGAAGACCGCTCTTGAAGGCGAAGACGTCGATCTGATCAAGGCCAAGACCGACGCCCTGCGTCAGGCCTCGATGAAGCTGGGCGAGGCCATGTACGCCGCCCAGTCGGACTCGACGGATGACGAGAGCCCCGCCGCGGACGATGGCGTCGTCGACGCCGAGTTCGAGGAAGTCGACGAAAACAAGCCGGCGAACTAGTTCGCCATGCGCGCGCCGCGGAACGTCTTCACCATGATCGTTCCGCGGCCGCGATCGCTTGATCCGCGCACTCGTGACGCCTTGCGTCGCGCGGCGGAAAACACCACCTCTCTTCCTATCAACGCCTCTCCCGTGGGCCTTTTGGGCGCCAGACGCTGACGATGCGCGACTATTACGAAATCCTGGGCGTGACCCGGACCGCCGACGACGCGGGCCTGAAGGCCGCGTTCCGCAAGCTGGCGATGGAACACCACCCCGACCGCAATGGCGGCTGCGAGGATGCGTCCGGCCGGTTCAAGGAAATCAACGAGGCCTACAGCGTCCTCTCCGATCCCCAGAAGCGCGCGGCCTATGACCGGTTCGGCCATGCCGGCGTCAATGGCGCGCAAGGCGGCGGCAATGGCGGCTTCGGCGGCGATCCCAGCGATATCTTCAACGACGTCTTCGGCGACGTGTTCGGCGAAATGTTCGGCGGCGGTCGTCGCCAGTCGAACGGTCCCCAGCGCGGCCAGGACCTGCGCTACGATCTGGAGATCTCCCTGGAGCAGGCCTATGCCGGCGCCGAGGTCGAGATCAAGGTTCCCGCCGCCATCACCTGCGAGGTCTGCGACGGCTCGGGCGCCAAGGTGGGCACCAGTCCTACGGTCTGCGGCACCTGCGGCGGTCATGGCCGCGTGCGGGCTACTCAAGGCTTCTTCGCGGTCGAGCGCGGCTGCCCCCGCTGCGGCGGTTCGGGCCGGCTGGTGCTGGATCCCTGCCAGAACTGCAATGGCCATGGCCAGGTGCGCCGCGAGCGCATCCTGTCGGTGCGCATTCCCGCTGGCGTCGATGACGGCGCCCGCATCCGCCTGTCGGGCGAAGGCGACGCCGGAGCCCGCAGCGGCCCGCGCGGCGACCTCTACATTTTCCTGTCGGTGATCCCGCACGAGCTGTTCGAGCGCGACGGCCTGGACTTGCTCTGCACCGTGCCGGTGCCGATGACCGTGGCCGCCCTGGGCGGCGACATCGACGCCCCCTGCCTGATGGGCGGCGAAGCCTGCGACGGCAATTGCAAGATCGCCGTCAAGGTTCCCGAAGGCGCCCAGACCGGCAAGACCGTCCGCCTCAAGGGCCGGGGCATGCCCTCCCTGCGCAGCCGCCAGCGCGGCGACCTGGTGGTGGAGCTGTTCGTCGAAACCCCGACCCACCTCTCGGCCCGTCAGAAGGAGCTCCTCAAGGAGCTGGCCGATCTGTGCGGCGAGAAACAGAACCCCAAGTCAGCCAACTTCGTCGGCAAGGCCAAGCGGTTCTGGGATGAGGTCACGGGGAGCTAGGGGTCGCTAGGCGGCCTATGGTTGAATTCAGAATCGTTCTATCATTGTTCTGAATTTGATCTGGAGGTGCATTTTGGCTGACGAAAATTCCAAATCTGGAAAGCTCGCGGGCATCGCCTTTGAGAGCGCGCTCGGGCAGATGGGTGATGATCCCATAGAACGTCTCATATCGAGCTTTGAAGACGCCGCTCAGGTTGATGATGGCGGGGTCGAGTTCTGGGATGCTCGCGATCTCCAGGAGCTTCTTGGCTATGCCAAATGGGACAGCTTTCTTGACGTGGTCGAGAAGGCAAAGGAATCCTGCCGCTCCAGCGGACAATCCGTCACAGACCATTTTGCGGACGTGCGGAAAATGGTCCCTATCGGTTCTGGCGCGGAGCGCGAGATCGATGACATGCGCCTCACCAGATACGCTTGTTATCTAGTCGCCCAAAATGGGGACTCGCGGAAAAAGCCCATCGCGTTTGCGCAAACGTACTTCGCAATACAGACGCGAAAGCAAGAAATCAGAGAAGAGGAAGAGAGCGACTATATCCCGCTTTCTGAAGATCAAAAGCGATTGCTTCTTCGAGACGAGATCAAAGAACACAATAGAAATCTTGCTAGCGCGGCGAAAGGTGCCGGTGTTGTTCAGCCACTGGATTTCGCGATATTTCAAACATTTGGCTATAGGGGTCTGTATGGAGGCCTCGATCGCTTAGGCATTCAGCGTAAGAGGGGGCTTAGAGCCAAGCAAAACATTCTTGACCACATGGGCAGCACCGAATTGGCCGCAAACCTCTTCCGCGCAACCCAAACCGAAGAAAAACTTCGGCGCGACGGGACTAAGGGCAAGGATGCCGCAAATGCGGTTCACTTCGAGGTGGGTAAAAAGGTCCGCGACGCCATTCGAGATATCGGCGGGACCATGCCGGAAAACCTGCCGCCATCTGAGGATATCGTAAAGGTCGAACGCAGGCTCAAAAAGGCCCTTGGCGGGGGCACGAAGAGTATCAAATAGTGTAGAGAAGGCCGCGCAGTCCATCGACTTGATCGTCTAGAAATTTGCCTGAATTGCAAATTGCTCTCTAACGCCTTTGCGAGAATCGCTCTTAACGCGGACCGCGACGCTCTGTAGTTTCCCGGGCGATGAACGCCCCCGCCGCTCCCCCCATCCAGACCTACGACGCCACCGGCGCGACGCCGGTGATGCAGCAGTTCTTCGAGATGAAGGCGCGGCAGCCGGACGCCCTGATCTTCTTCCGGATGGGCGATTTCTACGAGTTGTTCTTCGACGACGCGATCCGGGCGGCGGCGGCCTTGGGCATCTCCCAGACCTTCCGGGGCACCCATGCGGGCGAGCCGATCCCGATGGCCGGTGTGCCGCAGCACGCGGCCGAGGCCTATCTCTCCAAGCTGATCCGCCTGGGCTTCAAGGTCGCCGTCTGCGAGCAGATGGAAGACCCGGCCGAGGCCAGGAAGCGCGGCTCCAAGTCGATCGTCCGCCGCGACATCGTGCGGGTGGTCACCCCCGGCACCCTGACCGAGGACGGCCTGCTGGACGCGCGGGGCGCCAACCGCCTGGCGGCCGTGGCCGTGCGCGCGGGGCAGGCCGCCGTGGCCTCGGTCGAGCTGTCGACCGGCGAGGTCGAGGTGTTCTCGGTCACCAAGGACGGGGTGGCCGCGATTCTGGCGGCCTTGGCCCCGTCCGAGACCCTGGTCGCCGACCGATTGCTGTCCGACGACCAGCTGTCCCAGACCCTGAAGATCTGCGGCGGGCTGGTTCAGCCCATGCCGTCGGCCCTGTCCGAACCCCAGGCGTCCGAGGCGCGGGTCAAGCGGCTCTATGGCGTTGACACCCTCGATGGCTTTGGCGGTCTGTCGCCGGCCGAGATCGGGGCTCTGGGCCTGATCGCCGCCCATCTGGAAATGACCCAGGCGGGACGCCTGCCGGCGCTGCGGGCGCCGCGTCGGGCGGCCGACGCCGACGTCATGGCCATCGACCCCGCCACACGGGGCAGTCTGGAGATCGACCGCACCCAGACCGGCGCGCGGGACGGATCCCTGCTGGCCGCCATCGACCGCACCATCACGTCCGGCGGCGCGCGCCTGCTGGCCTCGCGGCTGGCGCGCCCGCTGCTCGACCCCGCCGCCATCGACCAGCGCCTGGACGCCGTCGAATGGTTCGTCGAGCATCGCTCGCTGCGCCAGCGTCTGCGCGAGGGCCTGAAGGGTTCGGGCGACATGGCTCGCGCCCTGTCGCGTCTGGCGCTGGGCCGGGGCGGGCCGCGCGACCTGGGCTGCATCCGCGACACGCTGAAGGTGGGCGAGCAGTTGGCCGCCATGGTCGCCAGCTCCGGCGACGCCCTATCGTCGCCGCCGTTCGAGCTGGAGCACGCTTTCCGCGCCCTGACGCCCGACCTGCATGAGGGGCTCGGCGGTTTTCTGGCGGCGCTGGAGGCGGGGCTAGGCCCTGACCTGCCGGCCCTGGCCCGCGACGGCGGCTTCGTCGCCTCCGGGGTCCGTGAGGAACTGGACGAGGCCCGCGCCCTGCGCGACGACAGCCGCAAGGTGATCATCGCCCTGGAGGCCCAGCTGGTCATGGACAGCGGAGTACCGCTGAAGATCCGCCATAACGGGGTGCTGGGCTATTTCGTCGAGGCCACGGCCGGCAAGGCCGACCCGCTGTTCCAGCCGCCGCTGAACGCCACCTTCATCCACCGCCAAACGCTCGCCAACCAGGTGCGCTTCACCACTGTGGAGCTGGCCGATCTGGACGCCCGCATCGCCCAGGCCGGCGAGCGAGTGCTGGCCATGGAGATCGCCGCCTTCGAGACCTGGCGCGAGGTCGCCCGCCTGCTGGCCGACGCGATCCAGATCGCCGCCGAGGCCTTGGCCCGGCTCGATGTCGCCGCCGCGCTGGCGGAGTGGGCGCAGGACGGCGGGGCCACGCGCCCCATCGTCGACCGCTCTCTGACCTTTGACGCCCAGGCCGCCCGCCACCCGGTGGTCGAGGCCGCGGTGAAGCGGGCGGGCGATCCCTATACGCCCAACAATTGCTGTCTGGACGCCTCGGGCGAATTTGGCCCGCGCCTGTCCATCGTCACCGGCCCCAACATGGCCGGCAAGTCGACCTTCCTGCGCCAGAACGCCCTGCTGGCGATCCTGGCCCAGTCCGGCTGCTTCGTGCCCGCCGCCCATTTCCGGCTGGGCGTGGTGGACCGGCTGTTCAGCCGCGTCGGCGCGGGCGATGATCTGGCCCGGGGCCGCTCGACCTTCATGATGGAGATGGTCGAGACCGCCGCCATCCTCACCCAGGCCACGCCGCGCAGCCTGGTGATCCTGGACGAGATCGGCCGGGGCACGGCCACCTATGACGGCCTGGCCATAGCCTGGGCTTGCGCTGAGGCTCTGCACGACACCAACCGCTGCCGCGCCCTGTTCGCCACCCACTATCACGAGCTGGCGACGCTGGAGGAGCGGCTGGACCACGTCTCCAACCTGTCCCTGCGGGCCAAGGAGTGGAACGGCGATCTGGTGTTCCTGCACGAGGCTGCCGCCGGTCCAGCCGACCGTTCTTACGGGGTGCAGGTGGCCAAGCTGGCCGGCGTGCCGGCGCCCGTTGTGGCGCGCGCCCGCGAGGTGCTGGATCGCCTGGAGACCAAGGACGAGTCACCGGCCAAGCTCGACGATCTGCCGCTGTTCGCGATGAGTCAGGCCATGCAGGCGCCCGCGAAGGCGGCGCCCAGTGTCATCGATACGGCGTTGAAGGACCTGGATGTCGATGGAATGTCGCCGCGCGAGGCGCTCGAGGCGCTATATCGCCTTAAGGGTCTCCTCAGGACCTGAGATTCTATAGTGAACGCGTGATGGTCGCCAAAAACCGGCCTCCACTTTTGGCTATCACGCTTGGGAAGACCATATCCCCATCATGCCCCGTCGCCTTCGCCCCACCCCGCTGGAACACGTCGTCGACGGACACGCCCTGCGCGCCCGTCTGTCCGCCGCCGCCCTCGACAGTCTTGGCGATGAGGCCGCCCAGCGGACCCGCGCCATCGAGATCCTGAAACAGGCGCTGTTTCGCGGCCGGATGATCGCCAAGGAGCGTCTGGAGAACGGGGCCGGGGGTCTTGAGACCTCGCGCCTGCTCAGCGGCGTCACCGACGAGGTGATCACCGCGCTCTATGATTTCACCACCGTCCACGTGTTCCGGGCCAGAAACCCGACCGAGGGCGAGCGGCTATGTCTGCTGGCTGTCGGCGGCTATGGCCGTCGGACTCTCGCGCCCTACAGCGACATCGACCTGCTGTTCCTGCGGCCCTACAAGACCACGCCGCACGCCGAGAGCGTGATCGAGTTCATGCTCTATGCGCTGTGGGACCTGGGCTTCAAGGTCGGCCACGCCTCGCGCACCATCGAGGAATGCGTGCGGCTATCGCGCGAGGATTTCACGATCCGCACCACCATCCTGGAGGCCCGCCGCCTGACCGGTGACGAGCGCCTGGGCGCCGAGCTGAAGAAGCGGTTCCAGGACGATGTGATGAAGGGCACCGGCGCCCAGTTCGTCGCCGCCAAGCTGAAGGAGCGCGACGACCGCCAGGCTCGGGCCGGGGCCAGCCGCTACATGGTCGAACCCAACGTCAAGGAGGGCAAGGGCGGGCTGCGCGACCTGCACACCCTGATGTGGATCGCAGAATATCTGCACCCGGTGGACCGCCCGGAAGACGTCTTCAAGCTGGCGGTGTTCGACCGCCGCGAGGCCAAGGCCTTCATCCGCGCCTTCGACTTCCTGCACGCCGTGCGCGCCCACCTGCACTTCACCACCGGCCGCCCCGAAGAGCGCCTGACCTTCGACCTGCAGCCCGAGATCGCCCGCCGCATGGGCTATGGCGATCGGGGCGACGCGCCGGCGGTCGAGCGTTTCATGCGTCGCTACTTCCTGATCGCCAAGGAGGTCGGGGCCCTGACCCGCGCCTTCTCGGCCAAGCTGGAAGCCGAGCATTTCAAGAACGAGCCCAAGGGCATTTCCCGCTTCCTGCCCGGCGGCGGTCGCCCCAAGCGCAAGGCGCTGGATGTCGACGGCTTCTATGAGGACGGCGGCCGCCTCAATATCGACGGGCCGGAGGTCTTCGAGGCCGACCCGGTCAACCTGATCCGGCTGTTCAAGATCGCCGACGAGCGGGACCTCGATCTGCACCCCGACGCCTTCACGGCCGTCACCCGCAGCCTTGGCCTGATCACCTCGCGCCTGCGCCGCGACCCTGAGGCCTGCGAGGCGTTCCTGCACCTGCTGGCCCGGGGCAAACGGTCCTACCGCACCCTGACCCTGATGAACGACGCCGGGGTGCTGGGCCGGTTCGTCCCGGAATTTGGCCGCATCGTCGCCCAGATGCAGTTCAACATGTACCACTCCTACACGGTGGACGAGCACACCCTGCGGGCCGTGGGGGTGATCGGCGACATCGCCGCCGGCCGCCTCGCCGACGAGCATCCGCTGGCCGTGTCGATCATGCCGCTGATCGAGGACCGCGAGGCCCTGTTCCTGGCCATGCTGCTGCACGACACCGGCAAGGGCGGAGTGGGCGGCCAGGAAAAGGCCGGGGCCCGCAGCGCCCGCAGCGCCTGCGAGCGCCTGGGCGTCGACCGGCTGAAGGTCGAGCTGGTGGCCTGGCTGGTCGAGAACCACCTGGTCATGAGCGACTTCGCCCAGAAGCGCGACGTTTCCGATCCCGGCACCGTCGCCGCCTTTGCGCGCATCGTCGAAAACCCCGAGCGCCTGCGTCTGCTCCTTGTCATCACCGTCGCCGACATCCGCGCCGTGGGGCCGGGCGTCTGGAACGGCTGGAAGGGCCAGCTGCTGCGCGAGCTCTATAACGCCACCGAGGCGGTTTTCCGGGGTGGCCGGGGCAGTGACGCCGCCGCCAGCGTCCAGCGCCATCAGGAGGCCGCCGCCGAGGCCGCGCGCGAGGCCCTGGTCGCCGACGACCCCGCCGCCAAGGGCTGGGCCTCGGCCATGGAGGACGCCTATTTCGGGGCCTTCAACATCCAGGAACTGAAGGACCACGCGGCTCTCGCCCGCCGCGCGGCCATCCAGGGCGGAGCCGCCGCCGAGGGCCAGGTGACCCCGGGCTCCAACGCCGCCGAGATCGTGGTCGCCGCCAAGGACCGTCGCGGCCTGTTCGCCGACTTGGCCCTGGCCATCTCATCGCTGGGCGGCAATGTGGTCGGCGCGCGGGTGTTCACCTCGCGCCAGGGCCAGGCTCTGGACGTCTTCTATGTGCAGGACGTCACCGGCGCCCCGATGGGCTGCGAGAACCCCCGCGCCCTGCGCCGCATGGCCGACGCCCTGGAAGCCGCCAGCCGAGGCGAGACCATGAGCTTCGAGCCCCGTCGCGGCGCCGAGCAGTCGCGCACGGCGGCCTTCACGATCGCCCCCAGCGTGGTGGTCGACAACGACGCCTCCAACGACGCTACCGTGGTGGAAGCCTCGGGCCGGGATCGCCCGGGTTTGCTGCACGCTTTGGCCCAGACTCTGGCCCAGAGCGGCCTGTCGATCCAGTCGGCCCATATCGACGGCTATGGCGAACGCGCGGTCGACGCGTTTTATGTGCAGACGTCCGAGGGCGGGAAGCTGACCGAGACGCGCAAGGTCTCGGCGCTGAAGGCGGATCTGCTGTCGGCGCTGGAGGCGAACGAGGCCGGGGCGCCGAATACGCGGCCGGGGCTGAAGCGGGCGCGGGCCAGTGTGGCGCGGTAGGAGGAGCGAGGCGAGGTCCCTCTCCTGATTGTTCATTCGCATAGCCAACACTTGCAGACTCATGCAGCTATTGTAACGACTAGCTTGAGTTGGGGCGCTGACTGATGAGCAACGATCAAGGGTCGAGGTTAATCTGGGCGCCGTTAATCGGAAATGGATTTGCTTTGATCACTCTTGGAGGGATCGTTGGCAACGTGCCCAGTCCCGACACGGCCTTGAAGGCCCTGGCACCTGCTCTCGCATTGTTCGCCGCGGGTCTACTCGCCGGGGCTTGGGCAGCGTCCATAGAGTCGGATATCCAGTCGCACTGGGAGCGTTTGCCGGACTTCAGATCGACTACGTATCAAATCGGTGAGCGCAACGCGAAGGTGGCTAGTGAGCTCGCCGAACTCAGATGGCGGGATCAGCATAATATAACAATCCGAGACAAAGTTCTTCTTGATGCAAGGATTGCTATACTTGGTAATGAAATGTCGACCTTAATTTCTATGTCGAACAAATTAGATAGAGACGCTTCTCATTCTGAAAGGACAATTACCCCAATTTATTTGTCTTTCTCTACATTTATCAAAAATGTCGCTCTTGTATGTTTCGCAATGGGCGTAATTTCTATCGTCGTTCCTGTTAGCCAGGAAGGGCTGCATTTGGAACGCAATGCTGTTTCAGCCGAAATTGGGCCTCCGCCACGAGTACTACATAACTCGCGCGTAGCTCATCCAGAGATGTAGTTTACCCGAGGCGCCCTCGCGCAGAGCCAGCCATTCATCTCTTGGAGGCTGCAGCGTGCCGGGCTGGACAGGTCTCTCAAGGACCGGTCTGCGACCGGCCGCGCCGCGGCGGCCCGGAGGGCCGTCCTTGAGAGACCTGTCCAGCCCGGCGATCGTCTCGCCGTGAGATGAAGGGATGGCTCCCTTCGGCGCGAAGGTGGGCGGGACGCCCTTCCAATAAATCACCGTCATCCCGGGCCTTGTGCCCGGGATCCCTTTGTCCGCCGCAGGTGCGGAAGGGGCGACGTGCCCGCGCACGTCGCTGGCGCTTCACGTGCAAACTGAACGAGGGGTCCCGGGCACAAGGCCCGGAATGACGGAGTTTAAAAGAGGAGTATGGGGATTGGCTGCCCTCTATCCCCGCTGTTTTCGCAAGAAAGGCCAGCAACGTCAGAGCGATGTAAAAAACTTCATCGCCCCAATCCTCGGCGCTCAAACCACCCGCATACTGATCTCACCTGACAGCACGGGAAGGGCGTCCGGCCGGCGACCAGCGACGGCTGTCAGGGGTGATCGAGCGGGGTTTGCCGGAGTCGCGAGAGCGGGGCTGGCAGGCTTAAAGGAGGACAGGGGACGTAAACCTGTCCATCGGGGATCTGCCAGGGTCCCCGCCCGTCCGAAGGTCCGCTCCGGGTCCGCCGGGAGAGCCGAGGCTCAGCCAAGCGCTGGGTCCGGTTCCGAAGGAGGGTAAGCCCGGGTGGGGCAAAAGGCTGAAAAGGCCTGCGCACCCCGGCCAGAGGGATAACGATCACGCGGAGCGTTCGTCTTCGTCGAAACGGTATTCAGCTACTCACACATCCGGGCGAGGCCCGGACGCTCCGCGACCCTTCCCACCAACTCGGCGGTTTTCCGCGCGGGGCTGCGAGGTTGTGTGGGCATGGCTCGGCGCGACTCGGCCCGGCCCAGATTGCCGTTACCCCGCCTTCGCGTTACGGGTGGCGCGCACAAGGACAAACACGGTGTCTAGACCCAAGGGCTCCAAGGACGCCGATCACGAGACCAAGCGGCGTGATCTGCTGACCAAGATGACCACCCGCCTGATGCAGCGGCAGGCGGCGCGTCCGAGCCTGCGCGATCTGGCCGGGGCCGCCGAAGTAACGGTCCCGACCCTGCGCCACTATTTCGGTGGCCGTCAGGCCGTGATCGACGCCGTGCTGGCTGACTGTCTGCGAGTGGGCCGCGACGGCCTCGATGCCCAGCGCACCTCCGACAAGCCTTTCAGCGAGTCGATCCGGGGCTATGCCGACGCCCTGATCCGGGCCTTGCAGGCGCCGCGTCCGGTCAAGCTGGGCGACATCTTCGCCATCAGTCTGGCCGAAGGCTTTCTGGACCCGGACATCGGCGTCTCGACGCTGAACCATATCGTCGAACCGACTCTCCAGGTGCTGGAGGCGCGGCTGGAAGAGCATATGCGACGCGGCGACATGATCCAGGCCGACGCCCGCGCGGCGGGGCTGATGTTGCTGTCGCCGCTTCTGATGGCCTGCCTCCATCAGGATCAGCTGAACGGAACCCACGTGCGGCCCCTGTCGACCGAAGCCCTGGCCCAGACCGTGAGCGAGGCTTTCGTGCGCGCCTATGCCGTCAGGGTTCCGGCCTGACCGCCCAATTGGGCAGCCGATGAACTCTCTGCTTTTCTATATCTCAAGTGAGATATAGAACGCTTGGCGACGCCGGGTAGCGGCGTGGAGAACGGGCATGGCGAGTCAAATTCAAGGCAACTCCTCCCTTCGCGACTGTTCGGTGGCCCATCGCCCCAGCCAGGCCCAGGCCGAGGCGGCGGTCCGCGTGCTGATCGAATGGGCCGGCGATGACCCCTCGCGCGAAGGCCTTGCCGATACGCCGGCCCGCGTGGCGCGCTCCTATGCCGAGCTGTTCAGCGGCTATGGCGAGGACCCGCGCAGCCACCTGGAACGCACCTTCGAAGAGGTCGGCGGCTATGACGACCTGATCGTTCTTTCCAATATTCGGGTGGTCAGTTTCTGCGAGCACCACATGCTGCCGGTGATCGGTCGGGCCCATGTGGGCTATCTGCCGCGCAATCGCGTGGTGGGCATTTCCAAGCTGGCCCGGGTGGTGCGCGGCTTCGCCAAGCGTTTGCAGATCCAGGAAAAGCTGACCGCCGACATCGCCCAGGCCATTCAGGATGTTCTCGATCCCCTCGGCGTCGGCGTGGTGATCGAGGCCGAGCACAGCTGCATGACCCTGCGCGGTGTCGATACGCAGGGTTCGGTGCTGTCGACCAGCCGCATGCTGGGCGTCATCCGCGACGACGCCCGCACGCGCGACGAGTTCCTGCGCATGGTTCGGCAGGCCTGAATCCGGTGACGGGCGCGCCTGCCTCCATGCCGCCGCCCGCCGTCACTGTATGGTTCGATGGCGACTGTCCGCTATGCGTCCGCGAGATCGCCCTGATGCGCCGGCTGGATCGCCGGGGCGCCATCGCTTTTGTCGACCTGGCGGGCGGCGGCGGATGTCCGGCGGACCGCGCCGCTCTGCTCGAGCGATTTCACGCGCAGGAATCTGGTGGAGAGATGGTCTCGGGCGCCGCGGCCTTCGCCGCCCTGTGGCGAGCTATTCCTGTGCTGGCGCCGTTTGGTCGCATGGCGCGCAACCCCGTTCTGCTCTGGGGGCTGGAGCGAGCCTATCGTGGCTTCCTCAGAATAAGGCCCAGGCTGCAGGCTCTTGCCCGCCGATTTTCGAAGATCCCGCCGGGAGAGCGCGCGTGACGCTGACTCATGGAACGCCGCGCGTGGTGCTGGTCTATGGCCTGCTGGGTCTGATCCCTTTCCTGGCTCTACCGGTGATCGGCGTTTTGCTTCCGGGCTATGCCGCCCTGTCGGCGCGGGGGCTGGCTGTCTATGGCGCCCTGATCCTGTCCTTTCTAGGCGGCGCGCGCTGGGCGCTGGCGGTGAGAAGAACAACGATCGACGCCGGGGTCGTATCATTGGCGATGACCCCGACCCTGGTCGCCCTGGCGCTGTTGCTGCTGCCGAGCGATCTGAGAGCAACGCAGTTGGCGATCCTGGCCTTGGCCCTGCTGGTTCACGGCGCCTGGGATATCTGGTCCACGGGTTTGCCTGACTGGTATCCACGCCTGAGACTGATCCTGACGCTGGGCGGTACGGGCGGTTTGTCGGCTGGAGCCCTGTTGCTGCATGGATGAGCCTGTTTCGACGCCGGCGAGGCTGGCTGTGGTGGTCGGCGGCTCGGGGGGCGTTGGCGGCGCCTTGGCCAGAGCCCTGGTCGAGAACCCGGCCTATGACCAGATTGTCGTCCTGTCGCGCCAGCGACCCGCTTACTGCTCCGCGCCGGAAAGTCAGGGCCGCCTGGTCTGGATCGCGGCCGATATCCTCGATGAAGACAGTCTTGCCGAGGCCGCGCGGCGCATCGGCCTGCTGGGGGCGCCTGCGCTCATTCTCATCGCGACAGGCATTCTGCACGACGAGAGGCTGACGCCCGAGAAGACGATGCGAACACTGAACGCCGAGGCCCTGTCGCGCATTTTTCTGGTCAACGCCGTGGGCCCCGCGCTGGCGGCAAAGCATCTGCTGCCGCTGACCCCGCGCGACCAGCCCAGTGTTCTGGCGGCCCTGTCGGCCCGGGTAGGCAGCATCGGCGACAACCAGTTGGGCGGCTGGTACGGCTATCGCGCCTCCAAGGCTGCGCTGAACATGCTGATCCACACCCTGGCGATCGAGCACCGGCGCACACGGCCGCTCGGTATCTGCGTCGCCCTGCACCCCGGCACTGTCGACACCGCCCTGAGCGCGCCGTTCCAGGGCCCCGGCATGGCGCAAAGACTTTTCACGCCCGAGCGCTCGGCCGCCGCGCTTCTGGCGGTGGTTGACGGCCTGGGTCCCGACGCCAATGGCGGCTTCTATGCCTGGGATGGAGCGCCCATACCATGGTGATCAGGCCCCGCACCGCTGTGATCGGCGCCGGCATGGCCGGCCTGACCTGCGCCACCGACCTGCGGGCGGCCGGTCATTCCGTCGTGGTGTTTGACAAGGCGCGGGGTCCAGGTGGGCGGATGTCGACGCGCCGGCTGGCCCTGGAGACCGGCGAGGCCGCCTTTGATCATGGCGCATCCAGCTTCACGGCGGCGGGAGCCGACTTCCGGGCTCAGGTCGAGGCCTGGATGCTGCAGGGCCTGGCTGCGCCATGGGCTGCCGCCGGTCCTGGCTGCTTCGTCGGCCTTCCGGCCATGAACACTCCGCTCAAGGCGATGGCGGCGGAGTTGGAGACACGCTGGACCTGTCCCGTCGCCGGCCTGTCGCGCGAAGGATCCGCCTGGCGCCTGGAAGGTGCGGCAGAGGTCGAGGGGCTGTTCGACCGCGTGGTTCTGGCCATCCCCGCTGAACAGGCCGCGGTGCTGCTGGCGACGGTACAGCCCGCCTTCGCTGCTCTGGCCCAGGCTTCGCCGTCTGCGCCCTGCTGGAGCCTGATGGTGGTCTTTGAACGACCCGTTGAGAGCCCCCTCGCGGTGCTGACGGGCGGCGAGGTCGTTGCATGGGCGGGGCGCGAAGCCAGCAAGCCGGGGCGCGCAGGTCCGGAGGCATGGGTGATCCAGGCCTGCCCCATCTGGTCGCGGGAGAACCTGGAGATCACCGCCGAGGAGGCTGCGTCCCGACTGCTGCGCGGTTTTGAGGTCCTGCTTGGACGGGCCTCGCCGCGGTCCGTGTCAACCGTGGCCCATCGCTGGCGGTATGCGCGACCCGAGGGCCCGCCCCGTGACGTTCTCTGGGACCCAGAGACGGGCCTTGGCGTTTGCGGCGACTGGCTCGGCGGCGGTTCGGTGGAAGGGGCGTGGCGTTCCGGTCGCCAGTTGGCGAGCCTGTTGACGGAACGCTGAGAGAACCCAGCGGCCGGGCTCCCTTGACGCTTCCCGCTCAAGCCCCCAGAAGCCGCTGGTGACCGACACCTCGCCCCCCGCCGCCGCCCCGAAAAAAGCCCCCGGCATGATCCGGTCGTCGGCGATCTATTCGGGCCTCACTCTGATCAGCCGGCTGATGGGGTTCGTGCGCGATCTGGTGATCTCGTACTTCCTGGGGGCCAGCGCCAATTTCGCGGCCGACGCCTTCAACACCGCCCAGATGTTCCCCAACCTGTTCCGGCGGATCTTCGCCGAGGGCGCCTTCGCGGCGGCCTTTGTGCCGGCCTATTCCAAGACCCTGGACCGCGACGGCGCCGCCGTGGCCGACAAGCTGGCCGCCGACGCCATGGCCACCATCGCCGCCTTCACCGTGGTCCTGACCCTGATCTCGCAAGCGGCCATGCCGTGGCTGATGATGGTGATCAGCCCGGGCTTTGGTTTCGGCACTGACAAGTACAAGCTGGCCGTGATCCTGACCCAGATCACCATGCCCTACCTGCCCTGCATGGCCATCGTCGCGCTACTGTCGGGCGTATTGAACGCCCGGGGCAAGTTCATCGTCTCGGCCGCCGCGCCGATCCTGCTGAATCTCGTGACCCTGATCGCCGTAATCCCGACCCGCAACGCCCACGACGCGGCAGTGGCGGCCTCGTGGGGGATATTGGCGGCTGGCGTCTGCCAGGTGCTGCTGCTGGTCTGGGCGGTCCGCAAGGCGGGCGCCACGATCCGCTGGCGGCTTCCGCGCCTGACGCCGGAGATCAAGGCCCTGATCGCCCTGGCTGTGCCCGGGGCCATCGCCGCCAGCGCCAGCCAGATCAACATCACCATCTCGGGCGTGCTGGCCAGCCATGTGAACGGCGCGCGGACCTGGCTGGCCTATGCCGACCGCCTGTACCAACTGCCGCTGGGTCTGGTGGGCGTAGCCATCGGCGTGGCTTTGCTGCCGCGCCTGTCGCGGGCCGTGGCGGCCGAGGATCGTCGCGAGGCCCAGACCGCCATGGACCAGGCCATCGTTTTCGCCCTCGCCCTGACCCTGCCGGCCGCCGCAGCCCTGTTCAGCATCCCGTTCTTCCTGATCGACGGCCTGTTCACCCGGGGCGAGTTCACGGTGTTCGACGCCCGCCAGACCGCCAACGCGCTGATGCACTATGGCTGGGGCACGCCTGCCTTTGTGCTGGCCCGCATCCTGTCGCCGGCCTTTTTTGCGCGGGGCGACACCAAGAGCCCGATGCGGTTTGCTTTGGTTTCGGTGGCCGTGAACATCGGCCTCGGTCTGGCTCTGTTCCCGTTCATGGGCGTGCCCGGTCTCGCCGCCGCGACCAGCGCCGCCTCGTGGATCAATGTGCTGCAGATGGTGCTGACCCTGGGCAAGCGCGGCGACTACACGCCCAGCAAGGTTGCCTGGGGCAAGATCTTCAGGGTGCTGGCGGCCAGCGTCGCCCTGGGCATGATCCTGGCGGCCCTGTCCCACTTGCGCGCCGCCATCGAGGCGCCGATCCTTGGCCTGGGTCTCGGCTCGGCCAAGGAGCTAGCCATTCTGGCGACCTGCGCCCTGGCGGCCGGGCTCTATCCGCTGCTGCTGCTACTCTCCGGCGGGGTGACCATCGCCGAGGCCAAGACCGTGCTGCGGCGCGGGCGAGGTCGCTGAGCCGGCTTGCCCTGCGATGCGCGGAGCGGTAACCAGCGTCCATGGCTTCGATCGGTCCCTTCGCGCCGCGATGGCGCGGCTCCCGCTGACCCTGATCGCCGCATCTCCAGATGCGGTTGGCGCTCCCGCGCTCGCCATTCCAAGTTTCGATATCCCCTTTCCTGAGTTTCAGGGCTGAAGCCATGACTGACCAAACCGTCGCCGCCCCCCCTTGCGCCTATGCGGGCCCCGCCCGCGTGCTCTCCGGCGTGCAACCCTCCGGCGCCCTGCACCTGGGCAACTATCTGGGGGCGCTGGTGAAGTTCGCCCGCCTGCAGCACGAGATCGACACCTTCATTTTCGTGGCCGACCTGCACGCCATCACCGTGTGGCAGGAGCCCGCCGCCCTGGCCCAGCAGACCCGCGAGATCGCCGCCGCCTATCTGGCCGCCGGTCTCGATCCGGCCAAGGCGACGATCTTCCCGCAATCGGCCGTGCCCGAGCACGCCGAACTGGCCTGGATCTTCCAGTGTGTCGCCCGCCTGGGCTGGCTGGACCGCATGACCCAGTTCAAGGAGAAGAGCGGCAAGAACAAGGAGCGCAGTTCGGTGGGGCTCTACACCTATCCGGTGCTGCAGGCCGCCGACATCCTGATTTACAAGGCCACCCATGTGCCGGTCGGCGAGGACCAGAAGCAGCACCTGGAACTGACCCGCGACATCGCCGCCAAGTTCAACCACGACTTCGGCATTCCGGGCGGCGCGCCCAACTTCTTCCCGCAGCCCGACCCGCTGATCCAAGGTCCTGGCGCCCGGATCATGAGCCTGCGCGACGGCTCGGCCAAGATGAGCAAGTCCGATCCGTCGGACTATAGCCGCATCAACCTGACCGACGACGCCGACGCCATCGCGACCAAGGTCAAGAAGGCTCGCACCGATCCCGAGCCGCTACCCGAAACCCTGGAAGAGCTGGCTACCCGCGCCGAGGCCGACAATCTGGTCGGCATCTTCGCGGCGCTGGACGGGCGGACCAAGGCCGAGGTCCTGGCCGAATATGCCGGCAAGGGCTTTGGCGCCTTCAAGCCGGCCCTGGCCGAGCTGGCCGTCGAGAAGCTGGCCCCGGTTGGCGAGCGGATGCGGACCCTGCTGGCCGATCCGGCCGAGATCGACCGCATCCTGGCCAAGGGCGCGGAGCGGGCACGCGAAGTCGCCGCTCCGACCGTGGCCGAGGTGAAGAAGCTGGTCGGGTTCTGGGGGGCTTAGCCTCAATCTGAAAGCGGAGGGCGGCCATGTCCAAGTCGCAGCGTGACTACACCCAGCAAGCTACGGAGCTGTTTGGGCGTTTCGCCGACCGTCACGGCCTTCGGTACGAGATCGGTTCAGATGCACCGGTCGAGGTCTGGTGGTCGTTTCCGCGACAGGACAAACTTTCAGAGGAGCTCACGCTCGCTCTGCAGAACAATGATGAACTAAACTTCGGCGTCGGAAAATTCTGGTCCTATTTTTTCCCGTTCGACAGCGTGTGCTCAGATTTCGAGGCGTTGCTGGATGATTGGATCGCAGGCCAAGCACGAATTCAGGATTACGCCTTTGGGACGAGCGTCTTGGAACACCGGCGTGACGGATCTTGGCTTGAAATCTATAGCGCACATTCGCTCTGGCCTTTCCGGGGGAGGCTCGTGAGAACCCTTCAGAACAGAGCCGCTTAAACCCGCTCGGGGATCCGCACCGTCAGGGTCTCATAGCCCTTCACGAAGCTGGAATGGACCCGGCGGGGTTCGTCCAGCACCTCGATCTTCGGGAAGCGCTTGAGGATCTCCTCCCAGACGATCTTCAGCTGCATCTCGGCCAGGCGGTTGCCCACGCAGCGGTGGATGCCGAAGCCGAACGACAGATGGCGGCGGGGGTTTTCGCGGTCGATGATGAAGGCGTCGGCGTTCTCGATCACCGTGTCGTCGCGGTTGCCCGAGACGTACCACATCACGACCTTGTCGCCCTTCTTGATGGTCTTGCCGCCCAGTTCCACGTCTTGTAACGCCGTGCGGCGCATATGGGCCAGCGGCGTTTGCCAGCGGATGATCTCCGACACCATCGACGGGATCAGTTCGGGATTGGCCCGCAGCTTGGCTTCCTGCTCCGGATTTTTGGACAGGGCGTAGAGGCCGCCGGTCAGGGAGTTGCGGGTCGTGTCATTGCCGCCGACGATCAGCAGGATGATGTTCCCCAGATACTCCATGGGCGGCATGTTCTTGGTCGCCTCGCCCTGGGCCAGCATCGAGATCAGGTCGCCGCCCGGCTCCTCGGCATTGACCCGCTCGTTCCAGAGATTGGTGAAATAGCCCAGGCATTCCAGCAGCTCGGCCCGGCGGGCGTCCTCGCTCTCGACGATGCCGCTTTCCGGCGAGGCGGTGGCGACGTCGGACCAGCGGGTCAGCTTGCGGCGCTCTTCCCAAGGGAAGTCGAACAGGGTGGCCAGCATCTGGGTGGTCAGCTCGATGGAAACCCGGTCGACCCAGTCGAAGGGCTCGCCAATCGGCAGCTCATCGAGGATCTGGCCGGCCCGCTCGCGGATCACACCTTCCAGCTTGGCCAAGTTCACCGGCGAGACGATGGGGCTGACGGTCTTGCGCTGGATGTCGTGCTTGGGCGGATCCATGGCGATGAACATCGGCAGGACGAAGTCCTCGTCGAAGTTTCGGATCGTGATCCCGCCCAGATGGGCGTCGCTGGAGAACACCGCGTGGTTGGTGTCGACCGCCATGATGTCGTTGTACTTGGTGATCGACCAGTAGGGGCCGGTCTCCTCGTCGCCCTTGGAGAAGTGGACCGGGTCTTCCTTCCGGAGGCGCTCGAAATACGGCCACATGGCGTCGGCCTTGAACAGGGCCGGGTCGGCGACGTGATAGTCCTCCAGCGGAATGGACCAGGCCTTGGCGCGCGCTTCGTCGCCCAGATCAATCGAGCCGTCGCTCATGATAGTCTCCCGCGGATCATTGTTTTCCGTATGACGCCAGAAAATGACGCCTGTGTCACCTTTCTTTGTGGCGATGCGGCGCACTTGCGCGGCGAGGTCCCCGGGTCCATTTATTCGCCATGTTCATCCAGACCGAAACCACCCCCAACCCTGAGGTCCTGAAGTTCCTGCCCGGCCGCGAAGTGCTGGGTGAAGGCGCGCGGGAGTTCAAGACGGCGGAGGAGGGCGAGTCCTCGCCGCTGGCCAAGGCCCTGTTCCAGCTGAGCGATGTGATGCGGGTCTTTTTCGGTCCCGATTTCCTGACCGTGACCAAGAACGGCGACGCCGAGTGGCCGCACCTGAAGGCGCCGATCCTGGCCGCCATCATGGACCACTTCACTAGCGGTCGGCCCCTGCTGCTGGACGCCACTGAGAGCGGTCACGACGACGACGGCGTCTATGACGAGGAAAACAGCCAGATCGTCGCCGAGATCAAGGAACTGCTCGACACCCGCATCCGCCCTGCCGTGGCCCAGGACGGCGGCGACATCGTCTTCAGCAAGTTCGAGCCCGCCACCGGCGTGGTCTGGCTGCACATGCGCGGCGCCTGTTCGGGTTGTCCGTCCTCGTCGGCGACCCTGAAAGCCGGCGTCGAGAACATGCTCAAGCACTATGTGCCCGAGGTCACCCGGGTCGAGCAGACGCTCTAGCTTTTCCACGCCGGCCGGGTTGCGCGCCCAGTCTGAAAGGCTATATTGCAACCCTACAAGTTGCTAATAGACCGCTTGAGGATCCCCAATGGCCAAGCTCGACGCTCCGGCGCTCGCCCAATTGTTCACGCAGGCGCGCACGCGCAATGGCTGGAAGACCGATCCGCTTCCCGAAAGCCTGATGCGCGAGCTGTATGATCTGGTGAAGTTTGGCCCAACCGCCGCCAACTCGACGCCGGCTCGCTTCGTCTTCGTAACCAGTCCGGAAGCCAAGGCCAGGCTGGCGGCGCTGTCGTCGGGCTCGAACGGTCCGAAGATCCTTCAGGCCCCGGTCACGGTGATCATCGGCTACGATCTGGATTTCCCCGAGACCCTCGACAAGCTGTTCCCGCACGCCCCCGGCGCCAAGAACTGGTTCGGCGACCCCGTGGCCAAGGAGTGGAGCGCATTCCGCAACAGCTCGCTGCAGGGCGGCTATTTCATCCTCGCCGCCCGGGCGCTCGGCCTGGACGTCGGCGCGATGTCGGGCTTCGACAATGCCGGGGTCGACGCGGAGTTTTTCGTCGGGACCAAGATAAAGTCCAATTTCATCGCTTCGATTGGCTATGGCACTGAAGACGGCCTCTTCCCGCGCAGCCCTCGTCTCGACTTCGAGGAAGCCGCGAAGATCATCTGACTTCAGGCCCACTTGCTTGGAGCGTGACGGGCGCCGAAACCGGCATCCACTTTCGGCTGTCACGCTCTCGAAGTTTCACCCGGTCCGCGTGAGTAGGGATCGCTCCGAACCTGAGCCTCCGGTCGTTTCGCGTCCGGAGGCGACGGTGGCTTTGTGCATCCCGCGCGCACGCGCTAAAACAAGCCCATGACCCAGCACCTCGCCCTCATCGCTCTGCCCTTCCTGCTGCTCGCCGCCTGCGGCCCGGTGGAAAAGAAAGCCGATCAGGCCGGGACCGCCCCGCCGCCGGCCGAGGAAGGTCACAGCGGCTCGGTCGCCGTCGCCGTGACGCCCTACACAGAAGGCCCGCTGACCATCACCGCCCAGAGCGTTGGCCCGATCACCAGCGGCACGGCCTTTGACCCGCCGACTCTGGCGGCCCTGTTTCCCAAGGCCATGGTCAAGAGCGCGTTCCTGCACTCGGGCCCCGGCCCCGCCGCGCCGATCATCACCGTGGAGCAGAACCAGATCCCGCTGATGGAGATCTCCAAGAGCGAGGATGGCGACCTGGGCTCGATCCGCCTCGAAGGCGGCGACGTGCGCGGTCCAAAGGACGAGACCCTGCTGACCAAATGGTCGGCTCTGGGTCTGGATATCACCAATTGCCGGGCCGGCGAGGGCCGCGACGTCAACACCTTGGTCTGCGTCCGTCCTGAGGCGCCCAATGTCACCTACTTGATAGGTGTGCCCGGCTGGACCAAGGGTGGCCTGCCGTCGGCGGAGATCCTCAACGCCAAGGGGCAGTTGAACGGCTTTGTCTGGCGTCCTGTCGAAGGCGCGGCCGTCGGTTCGGCCTGAGGTCGCATGATCCTGGCCATCGACACCTGTCTGGGCGCGAGCTCCGTCGCGATCCTGGACGGCGACCGCGTGCTGGCCGCCCGCAGCGAGCCCATGACCCGCGGCCACCAGGAACGCATCGGCATTCTGGCCCGCGAGGTCGCGCTGGAAGCCGGTGTGAAGTTCCCTGACCTGACCCGGATCGGTGTCACCGTGGGTCCGGGTTCGTTCACCGGCCTGCGCGTGGGCCTGGCCTTCGCCAAGGGTCTGGCCACCGCGCTGTCGATCCCTTGCGTCGGGGTCAGCACGCTGGAAGCTCTGGCTTTTGGCTCGCCTGGCTTCGTCGCGGCCGCGCTCGATGCGCGGATGAGCCAAGTCTATCTGCAGGTTTTTGATAATGGGACCGCCCTGATGGCGCCGGACGCTCTGGACCTGGGAGCGGCGGCCGCGCGGCTGGCTGAGCTGCATGGCGGTCAGGCTGTCTCGCTGGTCGGCTCGGGCGCGCCGCTGCTGGCTGAGACCTTCCCGAACGCGACTGTCCTTACTCCTGTCTCGCCTGACCCGGTCGCCGTGGCGAAATTGGCGGCCGCCAAGCCCGCGCCCACCTATTCGCCGCGGCCGCTCTATCTGCGCGCGCCCTACGCCACCCTGGCTGCCGCCCAATCCGCAACATGATCCTGCGTCCTGTCGGCCTCGAGGCCTGTTTTATCCTGGCCGACCTTCACGACCGCGCCTTTCGGGCGCGGGGCGACAGGCCGTGGGACGCCATAGCCTTCGAAGAGTTGCTGAAATCGCCCGGCGTTTTCGCCGTGCTGGGCGAGGCGGGTGAGCCGGCCGTCGAAAAGGGCTTCATTCTGTGCCGGTCCATCGCCGGCGAGGCCGAGGTTCTGACCATCGGCGTCGATCCCGCCGCTCGCCGTCGCGGCTGGGGCGGCGCTCTGGTCGAAATGGCAGCTGGAATCGCGACCGAGACCGGCTCCGAAGCGATGTTCCTGGAGGTCGCGGCCGACAACGCCGCCGCCATCGCCCTCTATGCGGCCACGGGCTTCGCCAAGGTCGGGCTGCGCAAGGGCTATTATCCCCGTCCGGATGGCGCTAGGGACGCGGTTGTCATGCGTCGGGCGCTTAACAGCTAGGGTCCGACCGCCTATCTTGCCATCGACTCAGACGGAGGCGCCGCCTTGGATCGACTTGAAAAGCTCTGCATCGAAAAGGGTATGCGCATGACCGACCAGCGCCGCGTCATCGCGCGCGTGCTGTCGGGCGCCGATGACCACCCGGACGTCGAGGAG
The DNA here is from genome assembly GCF_049895765.1 of Caulobacter sp. DWR1-3-2b1. Lineage (NCBI taxonomy): Bacteria > Pseudomonadati > Pseudomonadota > Alphaproteobacteria > Caulobacterales > Caulobacteraceae > Caulobacter > Caulobacter sp. DWR1-3-2b1. Next base: position 65,704 of record NZ_JAFCSZ010000003.1, on the reverse strand, counting down.
CTGCACCGCCGCGCCCACGCCGTCGATCCGCACATCTCCATCGCCACGGTCTATCGAACGGTTCGCCTGTTCGAGGAGAGTGGCATCATCGAACGCCACGACTTCCGCGATGGCCGCTCGCGCTACGAAGAGACGCCCGACCATCATCACGACCACCTGATCGACATGAAGACCGGCAAGGTCGTCGAGTTCGTGGACGAGGAGATCGAGGCCCTGCAGAACGCCATCGCCCAGCGGCTGGGCTACAAGCTGATCGACCACCGGCTGGAGCTTTACGGGGTTCCGCTGGAGGAGTGAGCGGATGGAAAGATCCTCCCCCTAACGGGGCAGGCGGCCGAAGGCCGGAGGGGGAAGTCGGCAATGATTGAGCCGATACTTCCCCCTCCGTCGGCTTCGCCGACACCTCCCCAGCTAGGGGAGGATTTACCCAGCGATCTTGCGCCCGCGTCCCCGCGCGCTCATAACCTCGCCCGATGAGCGAGACCCCGCAAAAGCGCCTCTACATCAAGACCTACGGCTGTCAGATGAACGTCTATGACAGCGAGCGCATGGCCGATGTCCTGCGCCCCCTGGGCTATGGCGTCGTCAGTGACCCGGAGGGCGCCGATCTGGTGGTGCTCAACACCTGCCACATTCGCGAGAAGGCCACCGAGAAGGTCTATTCGGAGCTGGGCCAGATCAAGCTGATGAAGGAGCGCAAGGCGGCGGGCGGCGGTCGGATGACCATCGCCGTGGCCGGCTGCGTCGCCCAGGCCGAAGGCAAGGAGATCATGGCCCGCCAGAAGGCGGTCGATCTGGTCGTCGGTCCGCAATCCTATCACCAGCTGCCCGAGCTGATCGCCCGCGCCCACAGGGCGACCGGCGAACGCCTCGCGACCAGCTTCGCCGCCGACGAGAAGTTCGACGCCCTGCCGGCCGAACGCCAGGTCAATGGCGTCACCGCGTTCCTGACCGTGCAGGAAGGCTGCGACAAGTTCTGCACCTTCTGCGTGGTGCCCTATACGCGCGGCGGCGAGTGGTCGCGGCCGGTGAACGACATCGTCGAGGAGGCCCGGCGCCTGGCCGACCAGGGCGTACGCGAGGTCACCCTGCTGGGCCAGAACGTCAACGCCTACGACGGCGGCGGCTCGACACTGGCCAAGCTGGTCCGCCAGCTGGCCAAGATCGATGGCCTCGACCGCATCCGCTACACCACCAGCCATCCGCGCGACATGGGCGATGATTTGATCGAGGCTCATGGCGAGCTGCCGGAGCTGATGCCCTATCTGCACCTGCCGGTGCAGGCGGGCAGCGACAAGATCCTCAAGGCCATGAACCGCGATCACACGGCCGAAAGCTATGTGCGCCTGGTCGAGCGCATCCGCGCCGCGCGGCCGGATATCGCCATGAGCGGCGACTTCATCGTCGGCTTCCCCGGCGAGCGCGACGGCGATTTCGAGAAGACGTTGGAGCTGGTCCGCGAGGTCGGCTTCGCCAGCGCCTTCTCGTTCAAATATTCCCGCCGCCCCGGCACCCCGGCCTCGGCCATGACCGGCCAGGTCGACGAGGCGGTGAAGGCCGAGCGCCTGGAGCGTCTCAACCAGCTGCTCGACGAACAACAAAAGATGTTCAACGCCGGCCAGGTCGGCAAGACCATGCCGGTGCTGTTCGAAAAGAGCGGCCGCCACGCCGGTCAGATCGTCGGCCGCAGTCCCTATCTGCAGGCCGTCCATGCCGAGGGCGCGGAACAGCTGATCGGAACCGTCGTTCCGGTTCGTATCGTAAGCGCCGCCAAGATGAGCCTGGGCGGCGTTCTGGAAGCCTCTGTCGTTCTGGAGACCGCTTGAGCCGCTCCCCTGAGTTCCTGCCGCTGTCGGATGACGCCGTTCACGCCGTCTCCGGCCCTAGCGGCCGCCACGCCGCCCTGATCGAGGACGCCTTCAGGGTGCTCATCGAAACCCCCGGCGGCGGCGTCACCATCACCGGCGACGTCAAGGGACGCACCGGCGCCAAGCGGGCGCTGAATGATCTGGCCAGCCGCGCCGACGCGGGCGAGGAAGTGGTCGAAGCCGATGTGCGGATCGCCGTCGGCGAGGCCCAGAGCACAGGCGGCCAGGCCTCGGCCCGCACGGTGCGCAAAGGCAACGTCTCGCCCAAGACCAAGGGTCAGGCCCGCTACATGGAGGCCATGGGCAACCATCCGCTGTCCTTTGGCCTGGGTCCCGCCGGCACCGGCAAGACCTTCCTGGCTGTGGCTCACGGGGCAGGCATGCTGCTGCGCGGCGAGGTCGATCGCCTGATCGTCACCCGTCCCGCCGTCGAGGCCGGCGAAAAACTCGGATTTCTTCCGGGCGACCTGAATGAGAAGGTCGATCCTTATATGGCGCCCGTCTGGGAGGCGCTGACCGACATCATGGGCGCCGACCAGCTGCGGCGTCGTCGCGAGAAGCTGGAGATCGAGGTCGCCCCGATCGCCTTCATGCGCGGCCGAACCCTGGCCCACGCCTTCGTCATCGTGGACGAGGCCCAGAACTGCTCGCGCCTGCAGATGAAGATGGTCCTGACCCGGCTGGGCGAGGGCTCGCGCATGGTGGTGACGGGCGATCCGACCCAGATCGACCTGCTTAACCCCCGGGATTCCGGCCTGGCTCACGCCGTGTCGATCCTGGAAGGCGTCGAAGGCGTGTCGGTCTCGCGCTTCACCGCCGCTGACGTCGTCCGCCATCCTCTGGTCGAGCGCATCGTCAGGGCCTATGACGCCGACGCCCTGCAGACGACGACCCGCTAAATGACCATGATCCCCCAATGATGACCGTCGACATCGAGATCGAGGACGAGGCCTGGATCCAGGCCGAGCCCGAGACCGAGGCCCTGGTCTGGCGCGCCGCCCAGGCCGTGCTGGACGCTCATCAGGACATCGAAGGCCAGGGGATCGTCATCCTGCTGGCCGACGACGACAGCGTTCGAGCCCTGAACCGCGACTTTCGCCAGAAGGACTACGCGACCAACGTCCTGTCCTTCCCCTCGCCGCCCAATCCCGAAGGTCAGATCGGCGACATCGCCCTAGCATTTGGGGTCTGCCAGCGCGAAGCGATCGAGCAGGGCAAACCTCTTGCGCATCACTTGCAACATCTTGTGGCGCACGGGGTGTTGCATCTCTTAGGATACGACCACGAAGGTGACGAAGAGGCTGAGTCCATGGAGGCCCTGGAACGCGAGATCCTGGCCACCCTGGATATTCCAGACCCTTACGCCAGTGAGCAGGGGTAGAACTCCAAGGCCATGCCAAGCGACGACTCTAGTCCACAGCCCGCCGGCCCAGCTCGACAGAGCCGGGGCGTGCGGGCGTTTTTTCGCAGGATGCGCAAGCAGTTGTCGGGGTCCGTCGAGGCTGTCCGCCAGCCCGAGCCCGCCCAGGACGGCGCAGTCGACATCGTCGATCAGGCCGAGGCCTTCAAGACCCTCCGCGTCGCCGACGTGATGACGCCGCGCGCCGACATCGTCTCGGTCGAGCTGTCCACCCCCTTCGAAGTCCTGATCGCCCAGTTCACCGAGGCCGAGCACTCGCGGATGCCGATCTATCGCGAGACCCTCGACGATCCTGTGGGCGTGGTCCACGTCAAGGACGTGTTCCGCATGCTGGCCGCTGGCGAGAAGCGCCCGAGCGGCGCCGACGTTGTTCTGCACAAGGTCCGGCGCGAGGCGCTGTATGTGCCCGCCTCGATGCGAGCCGCCGACCTGCTGCTGCGCATGCGCACCAGCCGCATCCACCTGGCCTTGGTCATCGACGAGTTCGGCGGCACCGACGGCCTGGTGACCATGGAAGACCTGATCGAGGCGGTGGTCGGCGACATCGACGACGAACATGACGACGCCACGGTCGCCGGCATCGTCGCCCGGCCCGGCGGGGTCTACGAGGCCGACGCCCGCGCGCCGCTCGAGGAGCTCGAAGCCGCCCTGGGTCGCGAACTGGCGCCGCCCGACATGGAAGAAGACATCGACACGGTCGCGGGTCTGGTCGTGGCCCTGGCCGGCCGGGTGCCGCAGCGGGGCGAGGTGATCGCCCATCCGCACGGCTTCGATCTGGAAGTGGTCGAGGCCGATCCGCGCCGGGTGCGACGGGTGCGCGTGCGGCCGGCCGCCATACCAGGCGCGACCCCTCAACCGGCGGAAGTCGCCGCCTCGTGAACTTCAAGCTCGCGACGCTGTGGCGCGAACGGGTCCTGGCCCTGCTCGCAGGTCTCGCCGCCGCCCTGGCCCATCCGCCGTTTGGCGTCCTGCCGGGCCTGCTCGGCTACGCCCTGCTGCTATGGCTGCTGGACACCCTCGACGGCCCGCGTCGGCTGCGGTCGGCCTTCCTGCGCGGCTGGCTGGCGGGACTGGGCTATTTTGGTCTGGGCACATGGTGGATCGGCGAGGCTTTCATGGTCGATGCCGCCAACCAGGGCTGGATGGCGCCCTTCGCGGTCGCCGCCATGGCGGGAGGGCTCGCCCTGTTCTGGGGCGGGGCGGCGGTGCTCTATCGACTGATCCGGCCAGCCGGCGTGCGCCGGATTTTGCTGTTCGCCGGCGCTTTCGCGGCGCTGGAGTGGGCGCGGGGCCACGTCCTGACCGGCTTTCCCTGGAACCTGCCCGGCGAGACCTGGAAGGCCGGCTCGGCCCCGTCCCAGGCCGCCGCCCTGGTCGGCGCCTATGGCCTGACCTGGATCACCCTGGCCATCGCCGCCGCTCCGGCTGTCTGGCGCGAGGGTCTGGCCGGCCGCAAGGCCATCGCCGCAGCCGCAGCCTTGCTCGCGGCCCTCTACATCAATGGCTGGACGCCGCCGACCGCGCCGACCCCGAAGGCCTCGTCGCCCTCCGTCCGCATCGTTCAGGCCGACATCAAGCAGGAGGCCAAGTGGGACGCTGATCGCTTCGCCCAGGTGGTCCAGGCCTATGTCTCGCTGACCGCCAAACCCCACGAGAACGGCAAGCCGGCCGACATCGTCGTCTGGCCCGAGGGGGCGCTGCCGGCTGCCATCAACGACTATCTGGCCCCGGGAACCTGGGTGCGTCAGGCCATTGTCGACGCCTTGCAGCCGGGTCAGCTCCTTTTGATCGGCGGCTATCGCTACGAGGGCTCGCCCGACAAGCCGGTCTATTACAACAGCCTGATTGCCCTGAAGCGCGGGCCGACCGACATCGAGTTGGTCGGGATCTACGACAAGCACCGACTGGTGCCGTTCGGCGAATATCTGCCGATGGACGCCCTGCTCACCAGGCTGGGCGTCAAGAGCCTGGCCCACCTGGGCGACGGCTTCGCCACGGGGCCCCGCCCGGCCCCTCTGCAGGTCTCGCCGGACCTGATCGTCCAGCCGCTGATCTGTTACGAGAGCCTGTTTCCGGGGTTGGCCAAACCCGACCCCCGTGTCCGTGCTCTGATCAATGTGTCGAACGACGCCTGGTTCGGTGTGACTTCCGGGCCGCTGCAGCACCTGAACCTGGCCAGCTACCGGGCCATCGAAACTGGCGTTCCGATTATCCGCGCGACCCCGACCGGCGTTTCGGCCCTGATCGACGCCAGGGGCAAGATCGTGCGCGGCGAGCGGCTAGGCCTGGGCGAAAGCGGCGTTATAGACGGAATATTGCCCGACATGGGGGCGTCTACACCCTTTGGCCGGCTCGGCGATTTTCCGTTTTTGCTGATGATTTTGATATCGGCTTTGGCGAGCTTTCGCCGGAAAGCGGGCAAGGGCTTTTTAATTATTACCAATCCGTTAGACATAGGGCTGAATAAAAACCGCAATTTCAGCTATCAAGCGTAGGCATGAGCGCTCCTTCCGACCAAGACCGTCACCCCAATCCGATCGACCTTCACGTCGGCGCGCGTATCCGAATGCGTCGCAAGATACTGGGCGTCAGCCAGGAACGACTGGCCGAGGACCTGGGCCTGACCTTTCAGCAGGTGCAGAAGTACGAGCGCGGCGCCAACCGCGTCAGCGCCAGCAAGCTGTACGAGATCGCCCGCAGCCTGCAGTCATCGGTGGCCTATTTCTTCGAGGGCCTGGCCGATCCGACCGACGCCGAGGGCATGGCCGAAACCGGTTCCGAGCAGTTCGTCCACGACTTCCTGATGACCCCCGAGGGTCTGGAACTGGCCAGCCTGTTTCCCAAGATCAATCGCGGCAAGGTGCGTCGCCGGATCCTGGACCTGATCCGCTCGATGGCCGACGACGAAGCGGCGGAAGTCGAAGACTAGCTCTGCTCCGGGTCGCGACGACCAGCGCCGCTTGCCGACATAAACATATCTTTATATGCTGTCCGGCTAGTGGGATGGACGTGTTGTCCATTCCTGCGACTTCTATGGCCGGAGCTGTCCCTTGAGCCGTTCGTCCTACATCTTCACCAGCGAGAGCGTCTCCGAGGGTCATCCCGACAAGGTCGCTGACCGTATCAGCGACACCGTCGTCGATGCCTTCCTGAGCGCCGATCCCGAAGCCCGCGTCGCCTGCGAGACCCTGGTCACCACCAACCGCATCGTGCTGGCCGGGGAAGTCCGGGCCGGAAAGCCCGATGGCGACAAGGCCGCCAACAAGCAGCTGACCAAGGACATCCTGAAATCGCTGGAGCCCAAGGTGCGGGCCGCGATCAAGGACATCGGCTACGAGCAGAAGGGCTTCCACTGGGAGAAGGCCAAGTTCGCCAACTACCTGCACGGCCAGTCGGCGCACATCGCCCAGGGCGTCGACGCCAGCGACAAGAAGGACGAAGGCGCCGGCGACCAGGGCATCATGTTCGGCTATGCCAGCACCGAGACCCCGGAGCTGATGCCGGCCACCCTGCAATACAGCCACAACATCCTGAGCCACTTGGCCAAGCTGCGTCACAGCGGCGAGCTGTCGGCGCTGGAGCCGGACGCCAAGAGCCAGGTGACCCTGGAATATGACGGCGAGGGCAAGCCTGTCCGCGTCGTCTCCATCGTGGTCAGCCACCAGCACAAGAAGAAGATCGACGGCAAGGCCGCGACCTCCAAGCGCGTGCTGGACCTGATCAAACCGCACATCCTGCCGATCTTCCCCGAAGGCCTGATCACCAAGAAGACCCAGTGGCTGGTCAATCCGACCGGCCGTTTTGAGATCGGCGGCCCGGACGGCGACGCCGGCGTCACCGGTCGCAAGATCATCGTCGACACCTACGGCGGCGCGGCCCCGCACGGCGGCGGCGCGTTCTCGGGCAAGGATCCGACCAAGGTCGATCGCTCGGCCGCCTATGCCTGCCGGTACCTCGCCAAGAACGTCGTGGCCGCCGGCCTGGCCGACCGCTGCACCATCCAGATCGCCTACGCCATTGGTGTGGCCAAGCCGGTCTCGTTCCACGTCGATTTGCACGGCACGGGCAAGGTCGATCCGACCGTGCTGGAGAAGCTGCTGCCCGAGCTGATCGGCGGCGCCACCCCGCGCTCGATCCGCGAGCACCTGCAGCTGAACAAGCCGATCTATGCCCGCACCGCCGCCTACGGCCACTTCGGCCGCACGCCGGACAATGAGGGCGGCTTCTCGTGGGAGAAGACCGACCTGACCAGCGAGCTGAAGGGCTTGGCGTAAGAAAATCCTGTCATCCCGCACGGCCGAAGGCCGATCCGGACCACGGCAAGCGTCGGCGCTTCCTGCGGTCCCGGCTCGACGCTTCGCTTTGGCCGGGATGACAGCTAATACGGCCGCCATGACCTCCGCTCCCATTCCCCACGGGCCACTGCGCTCGTTCGGCCGTATCAAGGCGCGGCCGGTGAAGCCGCGCCAACAGGCCCTGCTCGACACGCTGTTGCCGCAGATCGCCGTGCCCGACGCGGCCTTCGAGCCCCGCGACCTGATGCCCGCGGCGACCGAAGCCTGGCTGGAGATCGGCTTTGGCGGTGGCGAGCACATGGCCGCCCAGGCCGGCCGTCATCCGCACGCCCTGATCATCGGGGCCGAGCCCTTCGTCAACGGCGTGGCCAGCGCGGTCCGCCATATCGAGGAGCAGGACCTCAAGAACGTCCGCATCCACGAGGGCGACGCCCGAGATGTGCTGGGCTGGCTGCCCGACGCCTGTCTGACGCGGGTTTTCATCATGTTCCCCGATCCTTGGCACAAGGCGCGGCACAACAAGCGTCGCCTGATCCAGCCGGCGGTGGTCACGGAGCTCGCCCGTGTGCTGAAGAGCGGCGGCTGTCTGCGTTTCGCCACCGACTGGGCCGACTATGCCGAATGGACCATCGAGCGGATGCTGGCCGATCCGGCCTTCCGCTTCGAAAGCGAGACCGCCGACCGCAACGTCCCGCCGGCCGACCATGTGACCACGCGCTACGAGGAAAAGAAGCTGGGCGACTGCGCGCCGGTGTTCCTGGATTTCGGGCGCGTCTGATCCGCCGCGTTTTCTGTTAAGCTTGCCACCAGCCCGCGTCATGACGGGTGGGGAGGCGACCATGTCCTGGATTATCGAGCACTATCAGCTGGTTCTGGTGGTCAGCGGACTGCTGACCTTGACCATGCTGCAATTTGTCTTCGCCCCGACGCGCTCGCAGCGCTCGACCTATGGCGAGGCCCTGGAAGGGCCGCTTGCCGATGTGGTGGTGCGGGGCTGGGGTCTGCTGATCGGGCTGACCGGCGGCATGCTGGTCTGGGCGGCGTTTCATCCCGAGACCCGCGAGCTGGCCGTCGGTGTCGCCGTGATCAGCAAGGTCTTCTATCTGGGATCGTTGGTCGCCAAGGGCGGCCGTTTCATCAAGGGTTTCGCCGGCGTGACCGTGCTGATCGACGCCGTGATGATCGTCCTGCTCGCAGCCGGCCAGATGGCCGGCCACGCAGGCTAGTTCCTAATAGTTATCGTCGTGGCGTTTAATCGCCGCGCGGATGATGTCGGCGGTTTCTTCCAGATCGGCCCAGCCGGTGATTTTGGTCGACTTGCCTTTTTCCAGATCCTTGTAGTGCTGGAAGAAGTGGGCGATCTGCTCGGTGAGGATCACCGGCAGGTCGCGCCAGCTGTTCACGCCCGTATAGAAGGGGTGCAGCTTGTCGACCGGCACGGCCAGGATTTTTTCGTCCGAACCGGCTTCGTCGACCATCATCAGGGTGCCGATCGGACGGCAGCGGATGATCGCGCCCGGAACGACCGGGGTCGGGCCCACCACCATGATGTCGGCGGGATCGCCGTCATCGGCCAGGGTGTGCGGGATGAAGCCGTAATTGGCCGGATAGAACATCGCCGTATGCAAGAAGCGGTCGACCATCAGGGCGCCGCTGGCCTTGTCGATCTCGTACTTAACCGGCTCGCCGCCCTGCGGGATCTCGATGACGGCATTGAGGTCGTAGGGCGGGTTCACGCCCGTGGCGATCTTGGAGAGGTCCATTATGACTCTTCTGTGGAATGGGCTCCGCGGGGAGGCGGGCCTGCGCGGGCGGATGTATAGGCTACAAGTGTTGCGGTGCGAAAGAGGCCCCGCATGACGGCGGTTCCAGGGGTTGTCGCCGTGGTCTTTGAGGGGCTTCCAACCGTTCGCCTATCGCGCTATACAGCTCACACATCGTCCGTCAGCGCTGAGTGCGCTTTCGAGCGGCGGCCCGAAAGGCTGCCGCTTTTTCTTTGGCTGTTTGGCGTCAGCGCCTTTTAGCCCTGTTCTGAGTTGAGAAATCTGTTGCGCGGCAAGACGCAGGAAGACCGTGATCTGATCGAAATTCTCGATCCCGTAGCCGAAACCGTTGGCTTCGAGATCGTCCGCCTGCGCCTGATGGGCGGGGCGGAGACGCGTCGCCTGCAGATCATGGCCGAGCGTCCGATGCAGCCCGATGGCTCGGGCGGCGATATGAATGTCGAGGATTGCGCCAAGCTGTCGCGCGCCGTGTCCGAGATCCTGGACGCCGCGGATCCGATCAGCGGCGAATACACCCTGGAAGTCTCCAGCCCCGGCGTGGATCGCCCGCTGACGCGACTGAAGGATTTCGACGACTATTCCGGCCTTGAGGTGCGCATCGAGCTCGATCGCGTCGCCGAGGGCCGCAAGCGTTTCAAGGGCGAACTGGCCGGGGTCGAAGATGGCCAGGTCGGTTTGAACATTGAGGGCGAGGACGACACCACCGTCTATTTCCCGTTCGAATGGCTGGTCGACGCCAAGCTGGTGCTGACCGATCAGCTGATGAAGCGGGGCGCCGCCCAGCGCGCCGCCCGCGTCGGAGCCGAAGGTGAAGACGCCAACGAGGATGACGTCGGAGCCCAAGGCGAAGACGTGGACTCCGAAGATTTCGGCGACGACGCCGAAGAGGACATTGACCTGTCCGAAAGTGAAGAGGACTGACCATGGCCATCGGCATTTCCGCCAACCGGCTCGAGCTGCTGCAGATCGCTGACGCGGTCGCGCGCGAAAAAGGCATCGAGAAGGAAGTCGTCATCGAGGCGATCGAGGACGCCCTGCAGAAGGCGGCTCGCGCCCGTTACGGCGCCGAGCACGACATCCGGGTGAAGATCGACACCAAGACCGGTGAGACCTCGCAAAAGCGGATCATCACCGTGGTCGGCGACGACCAGGAGATCGAGGGCGAGATCGGCCAGGTCCAGCTGTCGATCGCCAAGCGCACGTGGCGCGACGCCGAAATCGGCAAGGTTTATGAAGAAGACCTGCCGCCGTTCGAGATCGGCCGCGTCCAGACCCAGATGGCCCGTCAGGTCGTCATGCATAAGGTCCGCGAGGCCGAACGCGAGCGCCAGTACGACGAGTACAAGGATCGCGCCGGCGAGATCATCAACGGCAGCGTCAAGCGCGTCGAATACGGCAATGTCATCGTCGATCTGGGCCGCGGCGAAGGCATCATGCGCCGCGACCAGTCGATCCCGCGCGAGAACTTCAACGTCGGCGACCGCATCCGCGCCTACATCTACGACGTCCGCCGCGAGACCAAGGGTCCGCAGATCATGCTGTCGCGCGCCCACGGCGGCTTCATGGCCAAGCTGTTCGCGCAGGAAGTGCCGGAAGTCTATGACGGCGTCATCGAGATCCGCGCCGTGGCCCGCGACCCGGGTTCGCGCGCCAAGATGGCCGTGATCTCCAACGACGGCAGCATCGACCCCGTCGGCGCCTGCGTCGGCATGCGCGGTTCGCGCGTGCAGGCGGTGGTGGCCGAGCTGCAGGGCGAGAAGATCGACATCATCCAGTGGTCCGAGGACGAGGCGACCTTCATCGTCAACGCCCTGGCCCCGGCCGAGGTCTCCAAGGTCGTCATGGACGAGGAAGACGAGCGCGTCGAAGTCGTGGTGCCCGACGAGCAACTGTCGCTGGCCATCGGCCGCCGCGGCCAGAACGTCCGCCTGGCCTCGCAGCTGACCGGCTGGCAGATCGACATCATGACGGAAAGCCAGGAGAGCGAGCGCCGTCAGAAGCAGTTCACCGAAACCACGGCCCTGTTCCAGGAAGCCCTGGACGTCGACGAGGTCATCGCCCAGCTGCTGGTCACCGAAGGCTTCGCTGCGGTGGAAGACGTCGCCTATGTCGAGCCGCATGAAATCGCGGCCATCGAAGGCTTTGACGACGAGACCGCCGACGAACTGCAGACCCGCGCCCGCGAATTCCTCGACAAGGAAGCCGCCGCCCTGGACGCCAAGCGCGTCGAACTGGGCGTCGAGGACTCTGTGCTGGAAATCGAAGGCGTCACCCTGCCCATGGCTGTGGCCCTGGGCGAAGGCGATGTGAAGACCGTCGAGGACCTGGCCGGTCTGGTGCCAGACGACATGCGTGGCTGGTTCGAAACCAAGGACGGCGCCCGCGTGCGCGAACCGGGCATCCTGGAAAGCTTCAACCTGTCGCCCGAAGACGCCGAAGCGCTGATCATGCGCGCCCGGATCGTCATGGGCTGGGTCGAGGCCCCGCCGGAGCCAGAATACGAAGAGCCCGTCTATGAAGAGGGCGAGTTCGTCGAGGGCGAGGCCGGGACGGAAGTCGAGGCTGAAGCCGAGGTCGAAGCTGAAGCTGAAGCTGAAGCTGAAGCTGAAGCTGAATCGCCGGCCGAAGTCGCCGAAGACAAGCAGGACTAAGAAAGCTTCGGCCCTTCCGGATCGCCGGGAGGGCCGAGGTCGTTCAAGAGACGCATGGATCAAGACCCCGCCGATACTGCCGTTGAGCTGGACGTTCCCGTCGATCCCAACGCGCCCCAAACCGGGCCCCAAACTGGGCCGAAGACCCATGCCGAGGCCTTTCGCCTTCGCAAGGATGTCGTTCTGGGCGAGGCGACCGACGAGGCCAAGCTGATCCGTTTCGTCGAAGGTCCGGGCGGCGTCGTGGTTCCAGACCTGGCGCGCAAGCTGCCGGGACGCGGGATCTGGGTCGGGGCTGACCGCGCCTCCGTGACGCTGGCGGCCAAAAAGGGTCTGTTCTCGCGCTCCGCCAAGACCAAGCTGAGCGCGCCGGCCGATCTAGCCGATCAGGTCGAGGCCTTGCTGGCCAAGCGGGTTCTTGACGGTCTGGGTCTTGCGCGGCGAGCCGGAAACATTATCTCGGGCTTCGAAAAGGTCGCCGCCGCGCTGAATTCCGGCAAGACGGCCTGGCTGATCGAGGCGTCCGACGGCGCCGACGACGGTCGCCGAAAGATGCTCACCGCCGTCTACAAGGCCCCGAACAGCCCGCGAATTCTGGGGATGTTCACATCCGACGAATTGGGTTTGGCCTTGGGCGGGGAGAATGTGATACACACAGCGCTTCTTGCCGGGCGTGGCACTGATCGCTGGACTTTGGACGTCGAGCGGTTATCAGGCTTTCGCCCACTACTCCCCCCGACCTGGTCGGCGAGTTGGCGCGAGGAGCCCTAGTGTCTTTCCATCCGACCGGCGCGTCCGGCTGGACGGTAAGGCTCTAGAATCTTTTAGGGGGCTCGACCCGATGGGGTCGAGCTTGTGAGTTTAGGGTCTGGAAACGAGCCTTCTTCGTGAAGGTACGTCCGGGCCCCTTTCTCATATGGAACGAACGGTTTTTGGCTGGGTGATCCCGGCGGAAGTACAAGCGAGCGCATGAGCGACGAGAACGATAACGGTCGGCCCGGCACCCCAGGTGGGCGCGCGCCCATTACACTGAAGCCCCGCCAGGGCTCGGTGAGCGCCGGCGTGGTGAAGCAAAGCTTCAGCCACGGCCGCACCAAGACGGTAGTGGTCGAAACCAAGCGGACACGTCCGCACGCCGCGCCTGCCGGTAACCTGGCCGCGCCGTCCTCGGCCGAGCGCCGCCACACCAACGAACCACGTCAGTCCCAGTCTTCGGGCGGCGGCGGCAGTTCGGCAGGGGGCCTCTCGCAAGACGAGATGCGCGCCCGCCAACGCGCCATCGAAGCGGCTCGCGAGAACCAGGATCGTCAGGCGACGCAGCGCGCCGCCGACGAGGCGGGCGCCCGCGCCGCTGAAGCCGCCACGCGCGAGGCAGCGGCCAAGGCCGCAGCGGCTGCAAAGGCCGCCGCGGAACCAGCGCCGGCCCCAGCGCCCGCGCCAACCCCGGCTCCCGCTCCGGTCGCCGCCGCACCTGTGGCTCCGGCGCCGGTCGCTCAGGCTCCTGTGCCTGCCGCGCCCGTTGCGCCCCCGGCTCCTGTTGTGCCTCCGGTCGCTGCAGCTCCAGCCGCGCCGCGCGCCGAGGCTCCGCGTCCTGCGGCGGCCTCGCCCAACCAGACCCGGACCTACGAGCCCAGCCGCGAACGTCGCGACGACCGCACGTCGACCACCACCTATCGTCCGCCGGCCGGCGAGCGCCCGCCTCAGGGTGATCGTCCGCAGGCCGATCGGCCGTTCAATCAGCGCGCTCCGCGTCCGGACGGCCCCTACAATCAGCGCACGCCGCGTCCCGATGCGGCCGCGCCGCGTGGTCCGCGTCCGGAAGGCGCCGGCGGTTTCCGCCCCGACCGTCCGCAGGGCGACCGTCCACAGGGTGACCGCCCGCAAGGCGACCGTCCGCAGGGTGATCGTCCGACCCAGACCGTCCGCTATTCGGCCCTGGCTCCGCGCCCAGCTCCCGGCGCTCGCCCGGGTCCCGGCGGTCCGCCGCGCGGCCCGCGTCCCGGCGCCCCGGCAGCCGCTCCGGCGACCCCGGAAGTCCAGCGCGCCATGCGCTCGGCTCCGCGTCCCGGCGGCGAAGTCAGCCGTCGTCCCGAGGACGATGATGATCGCCGCAAGGCCGCCGCCCCCGGCAAGGCAGTGTCGCGCGCCAAGGGCGCTCCGGTGCGCCGCGAAGGCCGCCTGACCATCCAGACCGTGGCCGGCGATGGAGACTCCGCCGACCGCATGCGCTCACTGGCCTCGGTTCGCCGGGCCCGTGAACGCGAAAAGGAAAAGCGCCGTGGCGGTCCCGCCGAGGTTGTGAAGGTCGCCCGCGAAGTGGTTATTCCCGACGTCATCACCGTGCAGGAGCTGTCCAACCGGATGGCTGTCCGCGGTGTCGAGATCATCAAGTTCCTGATGCGTCAGGGCGTGATGCTCAAGGTCAACGACATCATCGACAACGACACCGCCGAACTGGTGGCGACCGAATTTGGTCACACCGTCCGCCGCGTGTCGGAAGCCGACGTCGAAGAAGGCTTCATCGGCGCCGAGGACATCGACGATCACCTGGAGTCGCGGCCCCCGGTGGTCACGGTCATGGGTCACGTCGACCACGGCAAGACCAGCCTGCTCGACGCGCTGCGCAAAGCCGATGTGGCCGGCGGCGAACATGGCGGCATCACCCAGCACATCGGCGCCTATCAGGTGCGTCTGGAAAATGGCGAGAAGGTCACCTTCCTCGACACCCCGGGCCACGCCGCCTTCTCGCAAATGCGGGCTCGCGGCGCCAACATCACCGACCTGGTGATCCTGGTGGTGGCCGGCGACGACGGCGTCATGCCGCAGACCATCGAGGCCATCAAGCACGCCCGCGCCGCGGAAGTGCCGATGATCGTGGCCGTCAACAAGATGGACAAGCCGGGCTCGGATCCGACCCGGGTGATCAACGAACTGCTGCAACACGAGATCGTTGTCGAAAGCCTGGGCGGCGAAACCCAGATCGTCGAAGTTTCGGCCAAGACCGGCCAGGGCCTGGACGAACTGATCGAACGCATCCTGCTGCAGGCCGAAGTTCTCGACCTGAAGGCCAACCCCGACCGCACCGCCGACGGCGTGGTGATCGAGGCCAAGCTCGACAAGGGTCGCGGCGCGGTCTCCACCGTGCTGGTCAAGCGCGGCACGCTGAAGCGCGGCGACATCGTCGTGGCCGGCAGCCAGTTTGGCCGGGTTCGCGCCCTGCTCAACGAGCGTAACGAGCAACTGAACGACGTGGGTCCCTCGACTCCGGTCGAGATCCTAGGCCTGGACGGCGTGCCGTCACCCGGCGACCCCTTCGCGGTCGTCGAGAACGAAGCCCGGGCTCGCGAGCTGACCGAGTACCGCATCCGCCTGAAGCGCGAGAAATCGATGCATCCGGTCGGCGCGGGCGCCACCAGCATGGCCGACATGATGGCCAAGCTGCAGGACAAGAAGTACCGCGAGCTGCCGCTGGTCATCAAAGCCGACGTGCAGGGCTCGGCCGAAGCGATCATCGGATCGCTGGACGCCATGTCGACCGACGAGGTTCGCGCGCGGATCATCCTGTCGGGCGCCGGGGCGATCAGCGAAAGCGACGTCATGCTGGCCAAGGGCGCCGGCGCGCCGCTCATCGGCTTCAACGTCCGGGCTTCCGCCCAGGCGCGGGCGCTGGCCGAGCGCGAGGGTGTCGAGATCCGCTACTACGCGATCATCTACGACCTGCTGGACGACATCAAAGGCGTGCTCTCGGGCATGCTCGCGCCGATCCAGCGCGAAACCTTCCTGGGCAACGCCGAAGTGCTGCAAGCCTTCGACATCTCCAAGGTCGGCAAGGTCGCTGGCTGTAGGGTCACCGAAGGCGTGGTCCGCAAGGGCGCCAAGGTCCGGATCATCCGCAACGACATCGTCGTTCTGGAACTGGGCACCCTGCAGACCCTCAAGCGCTTCAAGGACGAGGTCCCCGAGGTCCCGTCTGGCCAGGAGTGCGGCATGATGTTCGCCGGCTTCCAGGACATCAAGGTCGGCGACACCATCGAGTGCTTCACCGTCGAAGAGATCAAGCGCCAGCTCGACTAGGCGTTCGATCGAAACTCAGCTTAAAGGAAAGGCGCGGGCGCAAGCTCGCGCCTTTCCTGCTTTGGGAGATCGCGGATGGACGCGCGTATCGACTTTCTCAACGGGATATGCCAGCATATTCCCTGCTGAGTGGAGCGATGCTATGACCAAGGTCACCGTGGGAACCTGGGGCAAGAGCCTCGCCGTCCGCGTGCCGCAGGACATGGCGCGTCTGGCGGGTCTCGTCGATGGCGAGCAGGTCGAGATCGAGGTCAAGGATGGCGACATCCTGATCCGTCGGTCGGACGCCAAGGCGGAGGCCCGGGCAGAGGCCTTGGCGGCGATGGAGCGTATTGTCGAGCGTAGTAAGGGCTTTACGCTTGGCGACGTAACGCTGCGCGAACTGATCGACGAGGGTCGCCGCGGGTGACTTTGGTCCTTGACGCCTCACTGACGATCGCAGCGCTTCTCAAGGACGAGCGCACCCAAGCCGCTCAGGAAATTCTACATCGCGTATCCGACGTAGGTGGGTGGGTTCCATCGTTGTGGCGGCTTGAGGTCGCCAATGTCCTGCGCAATGCGGTCAGGCGGGGCCGTTGCGATCAAGCCTTCACCGATGCGACGTTGAAAGACTTGGCGGGATTCCCGATTACCGTAGATGCGGAAACCGACAGTCAGGCATGGGGCGCGACCTTGAACCTTTCGCGCGCTGAAAGTCTCACCCTCTACGACGCCGCCTACCTCGAGCTGGCGATCCGGCTGGGCGCGACGCTGGCGTCTTGCGACAAGGATCTGGCCGCCGCCGCGCGCCGCAACGGTCTCGAGGTTCTCACCGCCTAAACCCGTCGGACTGGAATTCGCCCGATTCCGGCGCTACGCCTTTAACATGCGTATCAAAGCCCTCCTCGCCCTAACCGTCGCGACGCTCTCGCTGAGCGCCTGCGCTACCGCCGACCGCTATGACGCGGCGGGCGACGTCCATGCCCTGCTAACGGCGATCCGCGACAGGGATCGGGCCGCCTTCGACGCGCGCGTCGACCGCCGGGCGCTGAAATACGAGATCGAGACGCGGTTGCTCGAAGAAGCCCGGCATCGCAAGGCTGACAATGCTCTGATGGCCGCCGTCGCCGTATTGGCCGGGCCGGCCGCCGACATCGCGGGCGAGGCTCTGATCCGGCCGGAAACCTTCCGCGCGGCGGCCAGCTATTACGGCTACACACCCGACCGGCCGCTGCCTGGACGCGTCGTCATCGCCAGCGCCCTGCGGCCGGCCGGCGACGGGCGGGTGTGCGCCGCCAAGATGAACGGCCCCTGCATGCTGACCTTCACCCGGGACGGCTCGGTCTGGCGGCTGAGCGGTTTCGACCCCGAAGCGGCGAACCTGCACTTCAAGCGATGAGGCTGGCGTTACCAATCGTTTTGGCGGCCTGCGCTCTGGCCACAACCGCCCACGCCGAGAAGCGGATGTTCTCCTACGACCCGATCTCGGCGGACGCCAAGCGGCTGACGGGGGCGGGTCTGACCGTGCTGTTCGACCAGGGCTTGATGGGCGCCAGACCCATCAAGGTGCTGGCCACCGGCGTCCCGGCCCAGGGCCTGCTGATCAAGGGCAAGGATCGCGATCTCGGGCCCAAGGGCTTGGCCGGGCTCAAGGGCGTCGACGCCGACGCGGCGCTGTACGAGATCGATCCCAAGGCCGAACAGGGCAGGGTCTATATCCGCGCCTTCTGCCCGGGGGCGACGCGCCTGTGGCTGAGCTTCAGCCGCATCGCCCTGCGCCGCGACTTGCGCATCCAGGCCCTGGGCGATGATCTGAAGGCGCCGGGCCGGGCCCGGGTGTGCGGCACACTGGACTTCTCCTGGCGCGGCGAGTGGAAGCTGCCAGACGGGCGCCGGCCAGACCCGATGGAAGACTGGACCGACAACCTGAACGGTGTTCGCTAGACGTCTTGTCGTCTGGCGAGATCACGGCCAAGCTCTCGCTCGTAGCAAGGGGCGAGACCAGAATGACCAGCGCGCTGGACGGCTTCACGCGGTTCGAGTTCGACGACGGCCGCTGGACGCGGGAGGTCTGGCGGATCGGGACTGGTCCCGCTGTCATCGTCATGCATGAAATCCCAGGCCTGCATCCCGGCGTCCTGGACTTCGCTCGCGACGTGGCCGCCGCCGGCATGACCGTGTTCTGTCCCAGCCTGTTTGGCGAGCCGGCCAAGCCGGTCAGCACCGGTTACGCCCTTCGCGTCATCGGCAAGATCCTGTGCGTGCGCCGCGAGTTCAACGCCTGGGCCACCGACCGCTCCAGTCCCATTGTTGACTGGCTGCGAGCCTTGGCCCGGCAGGTCCACAAGGAATGCGGCGGCAAGGGCGTGGGCGCCGTGGGCATGTGTTTCACCGGCGGTTTCGCCCTGGCGATGATGACCGAGCCGTCGGTGGTAGCCCCGGTGCTGTCGCAGCCTTCGCTGCCGCTGGGCAAGAAGGGCAGGGCGTCGCTGGGCTGCTCTGATGTCGAGATCGCCTGCGCCCGCACCCGGTTCGAGACCGAGGACCTGTCGATGCTGGCCCTGCGGTTCTCTTCCGACAAGCTGGTCCCCGACGAACGGTTCGAGACGCTGAAGCGCGAGTTCGGAGACCGGGTGGAGACGGTGGAACTGGCCGACTCCGACGCGGCGCCAAATCCGGCCATGGCGCCGCATTCGGTCTTGACCCTGCATCTGGACCGTTCCGACCCGTTGGGCGCGACCATGCAGACGCGGGACAGGGTCATCGCGTTCTTCAAGGCTCGGACCGAGGCCTAGGGCTTGGTGCGGGAGCTGGCATGACCAAACCCGCTTTCGTCGTGCCGATTCTGATTTCCGAACGTCTGATCCTGGAGCCTTTGTCCTTCGATCATGCTGCGGGCATGTTCTCGATGTGGCGGCAGCCGGCGGTCTGTCGCTTTTCGGGCGTGACGAATGATTTCGAGGGCCGCCCGATCAGATTGCCGGCTGAAAGTTCGGCTGACAGCGACAGGATCATCGACTTCTTCGTGCGACATCAGGCGGAGGGAACAGGTTTCCGGTGGGCGCTGATCACCCGCGCGGAGAGGCGGTTTGCTGGAACCGTGGGCTTCAACAGCCTGGGTCGCTGTTCGGAATTTGCCTACCATCTCAGTCCCGATTTCTGGGGGCGAGGCTTGATGAGCGAAGCTTCGCGTGTCGCCCTCGACTGGCTGCTGGATCACGAGGGTTTCGCTGAGGCGGACGCTTTCATCGATCCGCGCAATCAGGCCTCGGTCAAGCTCGCCACGAGTCTGGGCTTCCGGTTTTCGGGCCTGACTATCGAGGGCGACGCACGCTACGTCCTCGCGGTATCGTCCGGCTAGAGCGCTTGGACTGGACTTTCCCGCCTCACGCGCCTAGACACCGCGCCTTGATTTTCTCCCCGCGCTCCGGTGTTCGATCCGCCGGCCGGGCCTTAAGGACCTTCGCGCCATGAAGCGCCATGACGACAAGACTCCCAAGCCTGTTTCGACGGGTCCGTCGCAGCGCCAGCTGCGCGCCGGCGAGCTGATCCGCCACGCCCTGGTCGAGATCCTGCGCCATGAGGATCTGCAGGACCCCGCCCTGATCAATATCTCGGTGACCGTCACCGAGGTGCGGATGACGCCGGACCTGCGCCACGCCGTCTGTTTCGTCGAGCCCCTTGGCGCCGGCATCGCGCCCCGGATCGAGCGCGAGGCCTCCTCGCCGTCTCGGATCGCCGTCGAGCTGGGCAGCCCTGAAGTGGTGGTCGCGGGCCTCAACCGCGTGGCCAAGTTCCTGCGCGGCCGCCTGGGCAAGACCATCGACATGAAGTTCACGCCGGACCTGAAGTTCATCCACGACGAGAGCTTCAACTCGGCCGCCTATATGAACCGCCTGTTCGACAATCCGGTGGTGCAGCAGGATCTGCGCAGCCTGTCCGATGTGGTCGGCGAGGATGACCAAGCAGACCGGAAAGACTAGTCGTGGCGCGCCGCAAGAAGGGCGACGCCGTCTCGGGCTGGCTGTGCCTGGACAAGCCCTACGACCTGACCTCGACCAGCGCCGTGACCCGCGTGCGCCGGGCGTTCAATGCCCAGAAGGCGGGCCATGCCGGCACGCTGGATCCTCTGGCCACCGGCATCCTGCCGATCGCCCTGGGCGAGGCGACCAAGACGGTTCCGTTCCTGGTCGACGCCGACAAGGCCTATCGCTTCACCATCCAGTGGGGCCGCAACACCACCACCCTGGACCGCGAGGGCGAGACGACGGGCACGTCCGACCTGCGTCCGACCCGCGACGAGGTCGAGGCTGTGCTCTCGGAGTTCGTCGGCGAGGTCGACCAGATCCCGCCCAACTATTCGGCCATCAAGGTCGACGGCGAGCGCGCCTATGACCTGGCCCGCGAGGGGGTCGAGTTCGAGCTCGCGACGCGCAAGGTGAACATCCACGCTCTCCGCGTGCTTGAGACGCCTGACGTCGATCATGTCGTGCTGGAGATGGAATGCGGCAAGGGCACCTATGTCCGCGCCGTGGTCCGGGATCTCGCGGCCCGGCTCGGAACCTGCGGTCACGTCGATCAGCTGCGCCGGACGCGGGTGGGGCGGTTCACCGAGGATGCGGCGATATCGCTGGAAACTCTCGAGAATTTGAGCTATGAGGCCCGCCTGTCGGAGGCATTGCTTCCGGTCGAGACCGCGCTGGACGACATCCCGGCGCTGGCCGTGACCGATGAAGACGCCTTCCGGCTTGCGCAAGGACGCGCCATCGTTCTGCTCCCAAGGCAGGTTGAAACGCTGAAAGCCGAGCTCACGCCCGGTGATCGAACCGTTTCGGCCATGGTGGGAGAGAGGTTGGTGGCCTTGTGCGAGATGCGCGCCGGACGGCTCAATCCGGTGCGGGTCTTTCAACTCACCTGAGCGGAGACACACCGATGTCGATCACTGCCGAGCGCAAGACCGCTCTTATCGCCGAACACGCCCGCACCGAGGGTGACACCGGCAGCGCCGAAGTCCAGGTCGCGATCCTCTCCGAGCGCATCGCTAACCTGACCGAGCACTTCAAGACCCACAAGAAGGACAACCACAGCCGTCGTGGTCTGTTGATGATGGTTTCCCAGCGTCGCAGCCTCCTCGACCACCTGAAGAAGTCCGATGCTGGTCGTTACACGACCCTCATCGAAAAGCTGGGTCTGCGCCGCTAGTTTTGGCGCAGTCGGCCGCTTCGCTCACGCGGGGCGGCCGAACGCTTTTATGGAGCGTGACAGTCGAAAGTGGATCCCGGTTTCGACGCCCGTCACGCGACAATGTTTTATGGCTCACGTTTCAAGACAGGCCGAAACGAGAGTTGCTGCGGATCCGCCTCATGCGGGTCCGACCACGTAAGCCGGAGATCAAGATCCCCGGACGCCTGTCGAACTGGATGAGGAATACTCGGGACCGCCATTCGGCCGCCCGCCCCTGTCCGTCCTGAAGGAAATGGGTCCTTCGGAACCGAAAGAAGCAAATATGTTCGAAATCATGCGCAAGACGATCGAGTGGGGCGGCAAGACGCTGGTCCTCGAAACCGGTCGCATCGCCCGTCAGGCTGACGGCGCCGTTCTGGCCACCATGGGCGAAACCGTCGTCCTGGCCACTGCCGTGTTCGCCAAGAAAGCCAAGCCCGGCCAGGACTTCTTCCCCCTGACCGTCAACTACATCGAGAAGACCTACGCCGCCGGCAAGATCCCGGGCGGCTTCTTCAAGCGCGAAGGTCGTCCGTCGGAAAAGGAAACTCTGGTTTCCCGCCTGATCGACCGTCCGATCCGCCCCCTGTTCGTCAAGGGCTTCAAGAACGAAGTCCAGGTCGTCTGCACCGTGCTGCAGCATGACCTTGAGAACGATCCCGACATCGTCGCCATGGTCGCCGCATCGGCCGCCCTGGTGATCTCCGGCGCCCCGTTCATGGGCCCGATCGGCGGCGCCCGCGTGGGTTACGTCAACGGTGAGTACATCCTCAACCCGACGCTCGAAGAGCTGAAGGAAAGCAAGATGGACCTGGTCGTGGCCGGCACCGCCGACGCCGTGATGATGGTCGAGTCCGAAATCCAGGAACTGTCTGAAGAGATCGTCCTGGGCGGCGTCAGCTTCGCCCACAAGGGCATGCAGGCCGTGATCAACGGCATCATCGAACTGGCCGAACACGCCGCCAAGGAGCCCTTCGACTTCCAGCCGGAAGACACCGACGCCCTGAAGGCTGAAGTGAAGAAGGCCGTCGGCAAGGATCTGGCCGAAGCCTACACCATCCGCGCCAAGGGCGACCGCGTCTCGGCGCTGTCGGCCGCCAAGGCCAAGGCCACGGAAAAGTTCGCCAAGAGCGACACCAATCCGGCCGGCATCGACCCGCTGAAGCTGGGTTCGGTGTTCAAGGAACTGGAAGCCGACATCGTTCGTCGCTCCATCCTCGACACCGGCATCCGCATCGACGGCCGCACCGTCGACAAGGTCCGTCCGATCCTGGGTGAAGTCGGCATCCTGCCGCGCACCCACGGCTCGGCCCTGTTCACGCGCGGCGAAACCCAAGCCATCGTGGTCGCCACCCTGGGCACCGGCGACGACGAGCAGTTCATCGACGCGCTGGAAGGCACCTACAAGGAAGCCTTCCTGCTGCACTACAACTTCCCTCCCTTCTCGGTCGGCGAGACCGGTCGGATGGGCAGCCCCGGCCGCCGCGAAATCGGCCACGGCAAGCTGGCCTGGCGCGCCCTGCGCCCGATGCTGCCGGCCAAGGAAGACTTCCCCTACACCATCCGCCTGGTCTCCGAGATCACCGAGAGCAACGGCTCGTCCTCGATGGCCACGGTCTGCGGCGCCTCGCTGGCCATGATGGACGCGGGCGTTCCGCTGGTCCGTCCGGTCTCGGGCATCGCCATGGGCCTGATCCTCGAAAAGGACGGCTTCGCCGTCCTGTCCGACATCCTGGGCGACGAGGATCACCTCGGCGACATGGACTTCAAGGTGGCTGGCACCAGCCAGGGTCTCACCTCGCTGCAGATGGACATCAAGATCGCCGGCATCACCGAAGAGATCATGAAGCAAGCGCTGGCCCAAGCTAAGGGCGGCCGCGAGCACATCCTCGACGAGATGAACAAGGCGATGGATGCGCCTCGTGAAGAAGTCGGCGACTACGCGCCGAAGATCGAAACCATCACCATCCCGACCGACAAGATCCGGGAAGTGATCGGCACCGGCGGCAAGGTGATCCGCGAGATCGTCGCCACCACCGGCGCCAAGGTCGACATCAACGACGAAGGCACGGTCAAGGTCTCGGCCTCGGACGGCGCCAAGATCAAGGCCGCGATCGACTGGATCAAGTCGATCACGCAAGAAGCTGAAGTCGGCGCGATCTATGACGGCAAGGTCGTCAAGGTCGTCGATTTCGGCGCCTTCGTGAACTTCTTCGGCGCCAAGGACGGCCTCGTCCACGTCAGCCAGATCAGCAACGAACGCGTCGCCAAGCCGTCGGACGTGCTGAAGGAAGGCCAGATCGTCAAAGTGAAGCTTCTCGGCTTCGACGATCGCGGCAAGACCAAGCTGTCGATGAAGGTTGTCGACCAGGAAACCGGCGAGGACCTGTCCAAGAAGATGGAAGTCAGCCCGGAAGACGCCGTCAGCACCTGAGGGTGATGCGGTCCTTCTGAGGACGGATCAGCAGGCGGGCGGCTCCGAAAGGGGCCGCCCGTTTTGCGTTTGGGGGGTAGGGAATACGCCGGTCGCGTGACACAGCTGACCTATGACCAGATGGGTGAGAATTAGCTCGGGCCGCCTTGCCGTCTTGCAGGCTACGCGATGCGCCGAACACGCTATGCGCGTGCCAGACGATGTCGATGCGTTGATTGACTGCATAAGATCAGCACACTTGTCTCTGAGCGCCGGAATGACCGAGGCGCTGACAGACACCGCAGGTGTGGGCGCTCTAGAACCAAAAATAGAAAAGCTGATCCTAGAGGCGCTGAACCTGGGACAGTTTCCCGACATCCCAGAACGGGTTCTGCCGTACGCTCAGTTGGTAGAAGCGGTTCAAGAGCCAGGCAGACTCCCTTGGGGGGACGTTCTCGTTTTCACGAATGAGGAAGCGGAAGCTTTGAAAAAGCTCAACTTCTATCGCGAGCTAATCGATCACGTAAAGCCAACCTCATGGGTGCTGGCGGCGAGTGACCTGAGTGCGGCGATAGTTGGTTCACTCAGTGTGTTGCCCCGAGTGATCGGTACCGCCGCCCAACGCTATTCCGTATGCGAAGTGGCCGCCGTTGCTGATGCGGTGAAACGGACCAGATTCGCGCTTAGTGAAGGCATCCCTCGGGATGCTTCCCCGCCTTGAAACCCTTGGTGGAATTGGAGCTCTGGGGTCAGACCGTGTCAAGGACGGCCCGCAGGGCCGCCGCGACGCGGCCGGCCCGAGGCCGGTCCTTGACACGGTCTGACCCCAGAGCAAGCTCACCTCCAAGGATTTAAGGCGCAGTCTTGGCCGGGCTGGGTGTCAGCTCCCACTCACATCCGTCATTTCCGCCCTTATGGCGGGAACCTCTGGTTCAGCTGACACGTGAAGCGCAAGCGAAGTGCGCGCACTTCGCCCCTCCCGCACCTGTTGCGGCGGCGAGGTTTCCGCCACAAGGGCGGGAATGACGGTGGGTGCAGGTGTTACCGCCGCGCCTCGGTCGCCATGCGGATCGCCAGGCCGCCCAGCACCGTCGCCATCAGCCAGCGCTGGATCAGGACCCACACCGGTCGGCCCGCCAAGAAGCTCGCGATCGAGCCCGCCGCCAGGCAGATCAGGCCGTTAACGGTCAGGCTGATGACGATCTGGCTGCCGCCCAGGATCAGCGACTGGCCCAGCACCCCGCCGTGCTCGGGCTTGATGAACTGCGGCAGCAGCGACAGATAGAGCATCGCCGCCTTGGGGTTCAGCAGGTTGGTCAGGAAGCCCATGGCCATCAGCTTGGCCGGCGGGTCTTTCGGCAGTTCGCGCACCTGGAACGGCGAGGCGCCGCCCGGCCGGATCGCCTGCCAGGCCAGCCAGCCCAGATAAAGCGCGCTGCCGAACCTCAGCACGTCATAGGCGATGGGCGCGGCTCCAGAGAGAGGTGGGGCGCCCAGGCGAACGGCTTTGCTGTGGTCCGCGCTCCCTTAAGGGTGCTCGCTCTGATCGCCAGTCGCGCGGACGGGGGGAAGCTACACCGGGTTCCGCCCGCTGACCACGGGGACCGGGATCGCGCCGTCCCCGGATGGGGAGGGGGATAGGCGGGAAAATCCTCCCCCTGGCGGGAGGTGATCACGAAGCGATCGGAGGGGGAAGTCCTGCTGAATCAATGCGGTGTTCCCCCACCGGCCTCCGGCCGCCTCGCCCCTTCGGGGGAAGGACCGCACGAGCGTCCAGACAATCGACGCAGCCCCCATAAAACCTGCCGTATTCTTGACCCACCTCGTCGCGAGGAAAGGGCGCAAGGCCAGCGACCGTTGCGGCGACGAGGGGTGATCGAGCGGGGACAGGCGGGCGTAATGGCTCGCGGTCCGGCGTGAATGCTATTCACGCCGCCCGTCCGGGGCTGGAAGCGTACGAGGCGTCACATACCGCCCAAGCGCAGGCTCTTGTGAACCGGTCACGCGGAGCGGACGGCTTCGTCGAAACGGTAATCTCTAACTCACATCCGGACGTCGTCCGGACGCTCCGCGACCCTTTCCATCCCTTCGCAGCGAGAGCGCGAGGTCGCTCAGCCGTGCGCCCCGGCGATCCCTCCATTTCTGAGAATGATTATCATTGCGACCCTGCAATGGCGCCGCTAAGAACGCCTCGCAATAACAGAAAGGGGCGCGAGGGATCGTCGCCCGCTGGGGACAGGATTTCTTATGCGTAACCCGAACACCCGTGGTGTGGTCAGCCGTCAACGTCGCGCTCTGGGGGCGGCCGCCGTCGCCGGCGTCGCCGGCCTGACCTTCGGCGCCGGCCTGGCCCATGCCGCCGATATCGACGCTCCGGTCGCGACCACCGCCGCCGCCGACGCGACCGAAGTCACGGGCGTCAAGGTCGACGGCAAGAAGGCCACCGACGTCCAGTCGGCCAAATACACCGCCCCGCTGGTCGATACGCCGCGCTCGATCACGGTGATCTCCAGCAAGATCATCGAGCAGACCGCCGCCACCTCGCTGACCGACATCCTGCGCACCTCGCCGGGCATCACCTTCGGCGCGGGCGAAGGCGGCCAGCCCCTGGCCGACCGTCCGTTCATCCGGGGCCAGGCCTCGGGCAACAACGTCTTCGTCGACGGCATTCGCGACGCCGGCGGCCAGACCCGCGAAGTGTTCAACCTGGAACAGGTCGAGGTCATCAAGGGTCCGGACTCGGTCTATAGCGGCCGCGGCTCGGGCGGCGGCAGCATCAATCTGGGCAGCAAGTCGCCCAAGCCCACCAACTTCATGCGCGGCTCGGTCGCCGGCGGGACCGACGCCTATGTCCGCGCCACGGCCGACGCCAACTACGCCTTCGGCGAAACGGCGGCCTTCCGTCTGAACCTGATGGCGACCCAGGGCGACACGCCCGGCCGCGACAGCATCGATTTCAAGCGTTGGGGCATCGCGCCATCGCTGGCCTTCGGCATTGGCGCCGACACGCAAGTGACCGCCAGCTACTATCACCTCGACACCGACCAGGACCCCGACTACGGCATCCCGCTGGCCAGCAAGCGCACCTGGGGCGTGGCGGGCACCGACAGCAAGACGCGTCCGGCCGACGGCATTTCCGACGTGTCCCGCGACGCCTATTACGGCCTTTCGGCGCGCGACTTCATGAAGACCAAGGCCAACATCGCCACCTTGGTCTTCAACCACCAGATCAATGACGACTTCTCGGTCCGCCAGGCCGTCCGCTATTCGAAGACCATCAACGATTACGTCGTCACCAATCCCGGCGACGGCGGCGCTGCCCAGTTCGTGGCCGGCGAATGGTGGATGAAGCGCGGCACCAAGGCCCGTTACAACCCGGCCACCACCGTCGCGGCGGTCACCGACTTCAGCGGCAAGTTCGACGTCGGTTCGATCAAGAACAGCTTCAACCTCGGTGTCGAGCTGTCGCGCGAAGTCAACGAAAACGCCGCCTACGTCATCTACACGACGGCGGGCTCAGCCTGCCCGACGGGCTTTACGCTCAACTCCACCACGGCCGGCGTCGGGGACTGTACGCGCCTCTACGCCCCCAACCCGGGCGATGCGTGGGCAGGGATCATCACCCGCGCCCCGGCGGCCCGGACCGTCACCAAGACCGCCGCCGCCTACGCTTTCGACACCATCACCCTGACCCCCAAGCTGCTGGTCAATCTGGGCGTTCGCTATGACGACTATTCGACCAGCGGCCTGAACGTCACGGCCACCAGCGCCAACGGTCTGATCACCGGCGTGACCTATACCGGCGTGGCCAAGGCGACCTGGAACTTCTTCAACTACCAGATCGGCCTGGTCTACAAGCCGACAGCGTCGAGCAGCCTCTACACCTCCTACTCGACGTCTTCGACGCCCCCAGGCATTGCTGGCGGCGATCAGAGCACCGCGGGCTCGGTCGGCACAGGCAACCTGGCCACCACGCAGCTGGAGCCGGAAGACACGACCAGCTACGAACTCGGCGCCAAGTGGAACCTGTTCGACGACACCCTGGCCCTGTCGAGCGCGGTGTTCCGCACCGAGCGCAAGAACGCCCAGGTCCTGATCGACGCGGGTATGTACGCCCAGGTCGGCGAGACCATGGTCCAAGGCGTCGAGCTGGGCGCCTCTGGCAACATCACGCCCAAGTGGCAGGTGTTTGGCGGCTATACCTACATGGACAGCGAACTGGTGAAGGGCGCAGTGACGATCCCGGTCGCCGGTGGTCCGCCGGTGCAGAGCCTCTTCGAGGGCGACCCTCTGGCCAACACTCCCAAGCACACCTTCAGCCTGTTCACGACCTATCGCGTGACCCGCAAGATCGCCCTTGGCGGCGGCGCGTACTATGTCTCGGACAGCTTCGGCGGTAACCAGGGCGGGGCCGGCGGCGGGGCCAACAAGGTCTATGCCCCGTCCTACACCCGCTATGACGCCTTCGCATCGTGGGCAATCAACGACGAGGCCGACCTGCAGCTGAACGTCCAGAACCTGACGGACGAGCGCTACATCACCAAGACCAACGGCGTGCACCACGCCGACCCGGCCCCGGCGCGCCAGACGATGCTGACCCTGAACGTCCGGTACTGAGACTCCCCTCTCAGACTTGACGCGCGCCCCGTCTGGCCAGCCCAATGCCGGACGGGGCGCCTTCATGTCCGGGGCTTTGGTTGTTCAAGAGATGATGCTGCAGATTCCCGAGGTGCTGACCAAAGACCAGGTCGCCGAGTGCCGGGCGATCATGGACGCCGCGCCCTGGATCGACGGCAACATGACCTCGGGCTTCCAGGCGGCCCTGGCCAAGCAGAACCAGCAACTTCCGCAGGCCGGCGAAGCCGCCAGGGCGGTCGGGGCGATCCTCCTGGCGGCGCTGGAGCGCAACCCGCTGTTCGTCTCGGCGGCCCTGCCCAGGACAATTCTCTCGCCGATGTTTAATCGCTACGGCCAGGGCATGGGCTTTGGCGACCACATCGACAATTCGGTCCGCCGCGATCCGGTCACCGGCCAGACCCTCCGCACCGATCTTTCGGCCACCCTTTTCCTGTCCGAACCCGAGGACTATGACGGCGGCGAGCTGGTGGTCGACGACCTCTATGGCAGCCATGCGGTCAAGCTCTCGGCCGGCGACCTCATCCTGTATCCGGCTTCCAGTCTGCACCATGTGACGCGGGTGACGCGCGGAACCCGCATCGCCAGCTTCTTTTGGATCCAGAGCCTGGTGCGCGACAACGCCCGGCGGGCCCTGCTGCTGGACATGGATGTCGCTATCCAGCGCCTGTCCCAGACGGTGGGGGCCGCCGACCCGTCGATCCTGGGATTGACCGGAACCTACCACAACCTGCTGCGCCAGTGGGCGGAGGTCTGAGGTGGGATCGAATGATCGCACTCGGCGAACAATGATGTCCGACGCCAACCATAAGTTTACCAAATGCCCCCCACGATCCGCTCGCGATCTTCCGGAGCTCTGATGCCTTCGCCCTCGTCACCCGACGCGACCCCGCTCGCGCCTTCGCCCTTCGGCGAGGCGCAGGCGGCGCGTTGGTTCTTCGAGAACGCCAATGACCTGTTCGCCGTAGTCACGCCCGACGGGCGGTTCTCGGTGGTCAACCGGGCTTGGACCAAGCTTACCGGATGGTCCTCCGAAGAGCTGATCGGACAGCTTTTCATCAGCTTCGTCCACGCCGAGAGCCATGACGAACTGGCCCGCACCGGCCAGCGGCTCAGGACGGCCGGCTTCGCCGTCAATCGCCTGCGGGTCCTGTGCAAGGACGGCGGCACGGTCTGGCTCGAAGGACGATCGCATCTTGGCCCCAATGGCGAACTGGTCGGCGCCTTGCACGACGTTTCGTCAGAGGTCGCCGCAAGCCGCACCCGTGAAATTCTGGCCGACGCGGCCGGCATCGGCATGTGGACCTACGATCCTCGAACGCAAGCCCTCGACTGGGAGCCCGACGCCCTGACGGCCACCGGACTGTCACCGGCCGACCTGGACACCGCCGACGCCTTTCTGGCGCGGGTTGGCGAGGATCAGCGCCAGGCGGTGTTCGACACCTATCAGCGGGGTGTCCAGACGGGCGATCCCGGGACCGTGGAGTTCCGACTGCGGGGCCGCGACGGCCAATGGTTCACCCTGCGCTCGAGCTTCCGGGCGGAGCCGCTCGAGGGTGGCCAGTTCATGCTCAAGGGCATCTCGCAAAACCTCACGGACGTGGTCCGCAGCCGCGACGCGGCCTTGTGGGGCGAGCACCGCGCCCGGCAACTGGTCGAGGACGCGCCGTTCGCCGTGGCGGTCTACGGCTTGGACCTGCGACTTCACCTCGTCAGCCCGCGGTTTCTCGACATCTTCAAGTCGAGCGAGGCCGATGTCATCGGAAAGTCGCTGCACGAGCTGACCCATGGCGCTCGCCGCCGGTTCGTCTCGGCGGTGACCCGCGCGCTGTCCGGAGAGATCATCACCCGCCGCGAGGACCGGCTGCGGGACGCCGAGGGGATGGAGCACACCCTGCGCTGGGAAGCGCGTCCGTGGCGCAATGCAGCCGGTGCCATCGTCGGCGTCATCACCTATATGGACGATGTCACCGCCCTGGCCGACGCGCGGCGCGAAGCACGGGTCAATGCTCGCCGGCTGCGGATCGCCCTCGGCGCGGCGCGGGCCGGGGTCTACGAGATCGACCATGCGGGCAAGAGCTTCTGGGGCTCGCCCGAATTCCACCGCATGCTCGGTCGGAAGATCCACTATGAAGACGTCCGGGAGGCCGTCTGGCCGATGATCCACCCCGAGGATCGCGACTCCCTGCTGGCCGCCGCTGATCTCTGGCGCAAGACCGGCGACTGGGGCGCGCATTCCGTCGACGCCCGCCTGATCACCGAGTCTGGCAAGGAGCGCTGGATGCGCATCTTCCACGAGGTTCGCAACGACGCCGCCGGCCGCGCCCGCAAGGCGTTCGGCATGATTCTCGACATCGACGAAAAGAAGCGCTCTGAGCTGGCTCTCGTCCAGGCCGAACGCCTGGCCCAGGCGGCCAGCGAGGCCAAGGCCCAGTTCCTGGCAAATATGAGCCACGAGATCCGCACCCCGATGAACGGCGTGCTGGGCGTCATGCACCTGCTCAGACGCCAGGACTTGCCAGGCGACGCCTCCGAGCTGCTGGGCGAGGCCCTGGCCTGCGGCCAGATGCTGTCGACCCTGCTGGACGACGTGATCGACATCTCGCGCATTGAGGCCGGGCGGCTGGAGATCAATCGTGAACCGGTCGACCCGCGCGAGCTGCTGAGCGGCATCGGGCGCCTGATGGCCAGCCAGGCCGAGCACAAGGGCCTGACCCTGAAGATCGACGCGCCGGATCTGGGCTGGATCGACACCGACCCGACCCGGCTGCGCCAAGCGCTGTTCAACCTGATCGGCAATGCCGTGAAGTTCACCCTGCAAGGCTCGGTCACGGTGCGGGCGCGGCCCGTCGAGGGGGCGGCGGGGCGGCAGATCGCCTTCGATATCATCGACACCGGCATTGGCGTGCCTCACGAAGCCCAGGCGCGCCTCTTCGAACGGTTCGAGCAGGGCGACGCCAGCACCACCCGGCGCTTTGGCGGCTCGGGCCTTGGTCTGGCGATCACGCGCCGGCTGGCCGAAATGCTGGGTGGCGAGGTCGAATTCCAGTCGGAGCCTGGCGTCGGCTCACGCTTCACCCTGACCATCGCCGCGTCAGCCTCCAGTGCGCCCTTGGCGGTCGAGCAGGCTTCCGACGACATCCTGGCGGGCCTGCGAATTCTGTTGGTCGAGGACAATCCCACCAACCAGCTGGTCGCCTCGCGGATCCTGGAGCAGCTGGGCGCGGTGGTTCACAAGGCCGATGACGGCCTGTCCGGCATTGAGGCGACGCGCGACGGCGCCTTCGACCTGGTGCTGATGGACATCCAGATGCCGGGGATCGACGGCCTTGAGGCCGCCCGTCGCATCCGCGCCTTGCCAGGTCGCGCCAGCGCGACGCCGATCATCGCCCTGACCGCCAATGTCATGGCCCATCAGCGCGCGACCTATCGCGCCGCGGGCATGGACGGGGTCGCCGCCAAGCCGATTTCGCCGGCCGCCCTGATCGCGGAAATCCTGCGCCTCGCCGAGGACAGGGCTATTTCAGAGACCGCCGTCGCCTGAGTTTCCCCCGCCGTCGAACCGCGCTAAAGCTGGCGCCGAAGAGAGCGTGGCGGCTCCAGGGGGAACAATATGACCGACCAGACGACCAAGGAAGAAGGTGCGTCGATGCGGACCGTGGTGGCGGCCTCGTCGGCCGGAACCGCGTTCGAGTGGTACGACTTCTTCATCTTCGGAAGCCTGGCCCAGGTCATTTCCAAGACCTTCTTCACCGGTCTTACGGACGCTGCCGGCTATATCGCGGCTTTGGCCCTGTTCGGGGTCGGCTTCGCGTTCCGCCCGCTGGGCGCGCTGGTATTTGGCAAGATCGGCGATCAGGCCGGACGCAAGGGCGCGTTCCTGGCCACGGTGCTGCTGATGGGCGGCGCGACCTTCGCGATCGCCTTCCTGCCCACCTATGAGCAGGCCGGGATCATCGCGCCGATCCTGCTGATCATCCTGCGCTGCGTGCAGGGCTTCGCCCTCGGCGGCGAATACGGCGGCGCCGCGATCTATGTCGCCGAGCACTCGCCCCCCAACAAGCGTGGCTGGTCGACCTCATGGGTGCAGACCTCTGCGGCCTTTGGTCTGTTCGGCGCCCTTCTGGTGATCATGGCCACCCGCGCCGTCGTCGGCATCGAGGCGTTCGACGCCTGGGGCTGGCGCATTCCCTTCGCTGTCTCGATCGGCCTGCTGGGCATCTCGGTCTGGATGCGCCTGAAGCTCACCGAAAGCCCGGCCTTCGCCAAGATGAAGGAAGAGGGCCAGGCCTCGAAGGCGCCCTATGCCGAAGCCTTCGGCCAGTGGAAGAACATGAAGCTGGTGATCCTGGCCTTCCTGTCGATGATGTGCGCTCAGGGCGCCGTCTGGTACACCAGCTTCTTCTACAGCCAGACCTTCATGGAGAAGTTCCTGAAGGTCGACCCGGTCACCATCAACGCCCTGATGATGACGGTTACCGCGGTCAGCGCGATCTTCTACGTCGTCTTCGGCTGGCTGTCGGACAAAGTTGGCCGCAAGCCGGTGATGCTGGCCGGCATGACCCTGGCCCTGGCCTTCTATTTCCCCGGCTTCCACCTGCTGGAGCGCGCCGCCAATCCGGCCCTTGCCGAGGCCTCGGCGAAATCGCCGGTGTCTGTCGTCGCCGATCCAAAGGACTGCGCCCTGCAGTTCGACCCGGTCGGCAAGGCCGCGTTCGTCTCCTCCTGCGACATCGTCAAGAGCGCCCTGGCCAATGCCGGGGTCTCCTACGCCAACCGGAAGGCTCCGGCCGGAACCCCAGCCGTGATGAAGGTCGGAGAGGTCGTGATCGCCTCGCCCAGCGCCCAGGGGCTGTCGAAAGCGGAGACCAAGGCGGTCAAGACCGCGACCGAAGCCAGGATCAAGGCTGCGCTCGCGGAGGCCGGCTATCCCGCCAAGGCCGATCCGGCCCGCATGAACAAGCTTGGCATGTTCGGCGTTCTGTTCGTCTTCGTGATCGCCGCGACGGCGCTGTTTGGCCCGCTGGCCGCCTGCCTGGTCGAGCTGTTCCCGACCCGGGTGCGCTACACCGCCCTGTCGCTGCCCTATCACATCGGCACCGGCTGGGTCGGCGGCTTCGTGCCGTTCTTCGCCTTCGCTATCGTCACCGCGGTGGGCAACATCTATGCGGGCCTCTGGTACCCGGTGTTCTTCACGCTGGTCAGCGTACTTACGACCCTGTTCCTGCTCCCCGAAACCAAGGGCCGGTCTCTCGACGAAGTGTGACAGCCGAAAGTGGACGCCGGTTTCGGCGCCCGTCACACGCTAGGTTGAAGTTTGATCAGGTCGCCGGCGCTGACAGCAGAACCTCGACGGCGACGCCGGCCGAGGTCAGGGCCTGAACCAGCGCCGGTTCGACCGGGCCGGTGATCAGGCGAACGACCTGACGGCCCTCGCCGGCCAGCTGGATCAGCCGATCGGCGCTGGCTTCGTCCGGCGAGATCCGCTCAACGTCGCGGCGAGCCATGGTCAGGATCTGCGGATCGACGTCGGCGTCGAACACCAGGGCGTCGGCAGCCGACAGGGCGCGAACGGCGCGGAGGGTCAGCAGGTCCGAGGGGCCCTTTCCGGCGATGAACCGGACCCGGCCCTTCCGCGCCGAGCCCTTGGCCAAGGCCTCGCGGAACAGCCGTCCGGCGGTTTCCATGTCGCCCGACATCGCCGCCTGAGCCGCCTCGCCAGCGGCCGCGTCGCGCAGGAAGGCGCGGCGCTCATGCATGGCGGGCAGGGTCTTGCGGACCTCGTCCTGAAACTTGCGGAGCAAAGCGGCGACGCGGCCTGCGCCCTCGGGCACCTGGACCTCGATATCGTTGCGCAGCATGGTGGCCAGCACCGGGGCCGAGCCGCCGGTGCCGACAGCGGCCACGACCTCGCCCCGGTCGATCACCGCCGGGGTGTTGAAATCGCAGAGGGCGGGCTTGTCGACCACATTGACCAGCACCCGCGCGGCCCGGGCGGCGGCGGCGGCGGCCTGGACGAAGACCTCGTCATCGCTGGATATGAAGGCCAGGATCGCGCCGGCATAGGAGCCGGGCAGGAAGGCGGCGTGACCGTCGATGCGCACCAGCGTGGCCGGTGAGCCTTCGAACAGGCGAGCCTTGTTGTCGGCGCCGTCACCGGAACCGGCGATCACCACCTTACGGCCGGTCAGGGGGAAATAGGCGGGAAAGCTGTCCAAGAGGGTCCCCTCAGCGCGTCTGGCAATTGTCATAGGGTCCGCCCGGAAAGCCCGAGAGGCGGGCGCCGTCGCCCCTGCCCCAGATTTCGAACGGCCCCTTGGCATACCGCGCGCCGGACGCCGACCGGGCTAGGGGCAGGACCTTGGTCACGCCGCCAGCCGAGACGACGGCTTTCTTGCCGTTGGCCTGATAGGCCGCCTTGAAGGCCTTGCCCTTGGCGCATCCGTAGGTGATCGGCGTGGTGATGGCCGGACCGGGTGTCACGGTGGCGCAGGCTGAGACGGTCAGCAGGACGACGGCGGAGACGAGCAGAAGGCGACGCAAGGCGAACTCCCGGCTTACAATGACCGCGAAGCAGGCGGCGGCCGGAGCATAAGCGGTTTCGCGGTCGCTCCGCGCCCCCTCTCATCGCCCGGCCGCGACTTTCGCACGATCTGTTTCAACCGCGCCGCGAAACCCGGCGACCGGGAGCGAAATATTGCTGGTCTTAAAGGGTGTGAACGGTGTTAGGTTTGGAGCTCTAGCAGGGTCGCGCCCCGGCCCGAGCTCGGTTGGAGGCGAAGACATATGGCCGCGACTCTCGACGTGAACGGCAAGGCGGTGACGGTCCAGGCCGATCCCGCGACACCCCTGCTCTGGGTTCTGCGCGACGAACTGGGCCTGACCGGAACCAAGTTCGGCTGCGGGGTCGCCCAGTGCGGCGCCTGCACCGTACATGTCGACGGCCAGCCGATCCGCTCGTGCGTCACACCCATCGAGGGTCTGGCCGGCGTCAAGATCACGACCATCGAAGGCCTCGGCGGGGCGCACCCGCTGCAGCAGGCCTGGGTCAGGCACGACGTGCCGCAATGCGGCTACTGCCAGTCGGGCCAGATCATGTCGGCCGCCGCCCTGATCGAACAGAACAAGGCGCCCAGCGACGAGCAGATCGACGAGGCCATGAGCGGCAATATCTGTCGCTGTGGCACCTATCAGCGCATCCGCGCCGCCATCAAGGACGCGGCGGGCCTGCCGCCGACGACCACCGCCGCGAGCGGCCAGCCGCACGCCGACATCGACGAAGCGATCGCCGCCGCTACCGGCGCGACCAGCCGTGGAGCCGGCCGATGAACGGACCTCTGAGCAAGTTTGGTGCGCAGGACGGCGTCAGCCGGCGCGACGTCGTGGTCGGCGCCACCCTGGTCGGCGGCGCTCTGCTGGTCGGCTGCTCGCCCGCCGACATCATGAGCGCCGGCTCCAAGATCGAGGTCGGCGCTTTTGGACCCTTCATCAAGGTCGCCGCCAACGGCGCGGTGACGGTGATCTCCAAGCATGTCGAGTTCGGTCAGGGCAATCACGCTGGCCTGGCGGCTATCGTCGCCGAGGAGCTGGACGCCGACTGGACCCGGGTCATGGTCGAGCAGGCCCCGGCCAACGCCAAGCTCTATGCCAATGGCGGCATGGGCGTGCAGCTGACCGGTGGCTCGTCCGCCATCTCAAATTCCTGGGACCAGCTGCGCAAGGCCGGCGCTGCGACGCGGGCGATGTTCGTCCAGGCCGCCGCCGCCAAATGGAGCGTTCCGGCGGGCGAGATCGCCGTCAAGGACAGCGTCCTGAGCCACAAATCGGGCAAGACCGCCGGCTTTGGCGAGTTGCTGGCCGAGGCCGCCAAGATCGCCCCGCCGGCGAATCCCGCCCTGAAGGATCCCAAGACCTTCACCCTGATCGGCACCGACCGAGTGCGCCGCAAGGACTCCCAGGCCAAGAGCGACGGCACAGCGCGCTTCACCCAGGACGTCCGCCTGCCGGACATGCTGACGGCCATGGTCGCCCACGCCCCACGCTTTGGCGGCAAGGTCAAAAGCTTCGACGCCGCCGAGGCCAAGAAGGTGCCGGGCGTCGTCGACGTGTTCGAGATCCCGACCGGCGTGGCCGTGGTGGCCCAGTCCACCTATGCCGCCCGCATGGGCCGCGAGGCTTTGACGCTGGAGTGGAACGAGGACAAGGCCGAGAAACGCAGCTCGTCGGCCATCGCTTCGTCCTTCCGCGACATCGCCGCCGGCAAAGGCCCGGCCGACCTGAAGTGGGAGGGTTTCGACTCCAAGGGCGACGCGGCGGTGATCGGAAACGCCAAGGGCGCCAGGGTGTTCGAGGCGACCTACGAGTTTCCCTATCTGGCTCACGCCACGATGGAGCCGATGAACTGCGTAGCCGCCGTGAACGGCAACAAGGTCAAGCTGACCTTTGGCTCGCAGGGCCAGACCCTGGACCAGATGAACGCCGCCAAGATCGTCGGCACCCTGCCGGGCTCGGTCGAGATCGAGACCCTGTTCGCCGGCGGCTCGTTTGGCAGGCGCGCCACCTTCCAGTCCGACTACGCCGCCGAATGCGTTCACATCGCCAAGAAGATCGGCAAGGGTCGGCCGGTGAAACTGGTCTGGACCCGCGAGGACGACCAGCGCGCCGGCTATTTCCGGCCCCTGGTGGTCCATGCCGTGAAGATCAGCCTCGACAAGGACGGCTATCCGGCCGCCTGGCGCCATCGGATCGTCAGCCAGTCGATCATGAAGGGCTCGCCGATGGGCGGCAAAGGCCCCGACCAGACCGCCATCGAGGGCACGGCCGGCTCGCCCTATCTGACGGCCACGCCGATCGTCGACGCTCAACTGGCCTGCCCGGAGGTGGGCGTGCCCGTGCTCTGGTGGCGCTCGGTGGGCGCGACCCACACCGCCTTCGTCATGGAACACACCATCGACCAGCTGGCCCGCAAGGCCGGCAAGGATCCGGTCGAGTATCGGCGGGCGCTCTACGTCAAGGCCGGCGCGATACGGCACCTGGCGGCCCTGAACTTGGTCATGGAAAAGGCCGGCCCTGCGCCGACTGCGGGCTGGAGCCGGGGCGTGGCGGTGCACGAGAGCTTCGGCTCGGTGGTTGCCCAGGTCGCCGAGGTCAAGCTGGTGGAGGGTCAGCCCAGGGTTGGTCGTGTGGTCACCGCCATTGATTGCGGCGTCGCCATCTCGCCCGACCAGATCGCCGCTCAGATGGAGGGCGGCACCTGCTACGGCCTGTCGGCGGCCCTGTTCGGTGAGGTCACCCTGACAGACGGCGCGGTGGATCAGACCAATTTCGATGGCTATCGCGTGCTGCGGATGAACGAGGCGCCAATGGTCGAAACCCACATCGTACCGTCGGGCGCCGCGCCCAGCGGCGTAGGCGAGCCGGGCACGCCAGTGATCGCGCCGGCTGTGGCCAACGCCCTTCTGGCGGCGACGAGCAAGGCTACCGCGCGCCTGCCTTTCACGGCGACAGTCTAGGCTTGTGACGTCCGGCGCGCGGCTTGCGCTGGACGTCGGAAGACGCCGGCCCCATGCTGTCGGTATGGTGGAACCAGGCGACAGCCCAGGCTTCGAGCGTCTGACCCCGCGTGAGCGGGAGATCCTGCGTTTGATCGCCAGCCATCTGCAGTCCAAGGAAATCGCCCGGCTGCTCAGCCTCTCGCCTAAAACGGTCGAGATGCACGTCCTCAGCGCGCGCCGCCGGCTGTCGGGCCTGAGCCGCCGCGACGCGGCCCTGGCCTTCATCGCCTGGGAAACCGACCCCGGTAATGACTACCGTAAGCAATCAGGCGATCTAGCCCTGGCCCCGGCGCGGGTCCCTTCTCACCGAACAGGTGGGAACGACCATGAACGACAACCAGACCCGGGACACGGCGCGGATGCGCCAGGAGGCCTCGGGCTTTTTCATCGCGAGCTGGCAGTCCCTGGAAGAGGGGCTGATCCTGCTGGCGGGAACGCCGGAGCGGGGCCAGCTGGTTTCCGAGACGGTGTCGGCTCTCAGGAAGTCGCAGACGGCGGGAGATCCGCCCTCGAAGCTACTGCTGCGCGTGCTGGCGGCGACGGCCTTTCTGGCCGACGACCGGCCGCTGCGGCACGAGCAGGGGGGAGCTGGCGCGATGACCTGACTCCCCTGCAATGGCTGGGCCTCATCGTTGGGCTGGCGATCCTGAGCGGACTTCTGCTTGGCGCCCTGACCACCGGAGCCCATGACTTCCTCTATGCCCTTCAGCGGTTCCGCGAGGGCTGGAGCCCACCGCCGGCGCGCTAATCGACCGGCGACTATCCCAGAAATCGAGATCTTGAACGCGCGGACGATCTCCGCGTGACCGGAGAGTCTTGCATGAAACGGATCGATGCGGCCCGCGCCGGGGCCCAGAAACTGATGCGCGCCGAGGCGGCGATCGACGCGGCCCTGCGTGAGACGGCCGAGCTGGTGGGTCTGCTGCCAACGCTCCGGCTGGAGGCCAATCTGTCGGCGGTCATCGGGCAGGACGCGGTGGACGACCTGGGCGAGACCCTGGCCCACATCCTTTCGGCTCGCCGCACGATCATCCGCGCTCACAATGGCTTGCAGGCGGTGCGCGTGCAGATCGGCTGTCGGACGGTGTCGGTCGGGGAACTGGACAAGCCCCGCGACGTGCCGCGCACGGGCGGCTTCCACGCTGTGGAAGGAGGCCGGGCCGCATGAGCTTGGCCTTCTCTCTTGGTGAAGCTTACGGCATGGTCGCGCACCAGTTTGCGTCGGGACCATGCCGTGTACCAAACCCTCACTCCGTGGATATCGTTCAGCATCGCGGTTCTGATCTGCGGCTTCGCCATCTGGAAGGCCGATCGCTGGGCTCGGTTCGTGGCGATTGTCTATCTGACGGGCTGGATCGCATCATCGCTTGTCCAGATTCGCGATCCGATGAGCCCCGAATGGGGCGTCATGGTCGTCGACGTGGTGGCGATGTTCCTGATGGTTTGGGCTTCGTTGAAGGCGCGCCGATTGTGGAGCGTCTTCGCGGCGGCCTGCCAGATGATGGCGGTGGCCTCGCACGTGGTCTCGATCATCGATCTGCGCATCTATGTCGCCACCGTGATCATGGGCCTGGCCCTGCTCAGCTATGGCGTACTGGTCGCCCTGCTGGTCGCGACCCTGTCGGCCATCCACGCCAGGCGGGCCGCCCATGAGCGGGACCTCGACCCTCGTCCATGAGGTTTCGGATGAGGAGATCGCCGAGTTCACGCGGGGCCTGAACGCGCTGGGACCGCTGCAACGCCGCATCCTGGCCGTCCTGATCCCGCGACTGATCGCGCTGGAGGAACGGGGCGACCCGGAAGGGGCGATCCGTATCATCGACGAGATCCGCGCCATCCTGCTGACCGAACGCCCGACCTGCCACTAGACCCGGTGAATATCTGCGGGACGGTCGATGTCGAACAGCACGCCGGCGTTATCCGTCTCGACGGCGATGAAGCGCTCGCCGGCCTGGCGGATCAGCCCCTGGGCGCCGGCATCGCCGTCGAGCGCTCGCAGGGCCGGGATCCAGTCGCCGCCGAACAGCACGGGATGGCCGCGCTTGCCGGCATGGGAAGGTGCGGCGATCCCGCTCCGTCCGGTGAGGGCGCGGATTAGAGCCGGCGCGACCTCTGTCCCGACCAAAGGCATGTCGCCCAGAAACACGAAGACGCCGTCGATGTCG
The DNA here is from genome assembly GCF_049895765.1 of Caulobacter sp. DWR1-3-2b1. Classification (NCBI taxonomy): domain Bacteria; kingdom Pseudomonadati; phylum Pseudomonadota; class Alphaproteobacteria; order Caulobacterales; family Caulobacteraceae; genus Caulobacter; species Caulobacter sp. DWR1-3-2b1. The sequence continues at coordinate 25,643 of NZ_JAFCSZ010000003.1, read as the reverse complement.
GTTGGCACGGCCCGAGCGGCGGCGGCCAGCGAGGCGCCCATGCCCCGGGTCGGATCGGCTACCTTGACCAGGCGTGCGTCGGCGCGCTTGTCCAGTCTCCGTATTGCTGCTTCCAGTTCGGCATCATTGCCAATCGCGACCACCACCGAGAAGGCGGGGCTCTCGAAGGCGGTGGCCAACGCCCCGGCGATCAGCGGGCGACCGCGAAACGGCGCGAGCAGCTTGCCGCCGCCGAAGCGGGCGCCTAGGCCGGCCGCCAGGACGATCGCCGCGAACCTTCTGCTTTCGCTTTCCGCCATGTCGTCCAACGCCTATCTTGTCTTCAGACATGACGCCCTATGACGACAGCCCCACGCAAGCGGTCTTGACCACGCCCCGTCTGATCGACGGGTTTGGCAGGGTTGTGAGCTATCTGCGCGTCTCGGTCACGGACCGCTGCGACCTGCGCTGCGTCTATTGCATGGCCGAGCACATGACGTTCCTGCCCAAGGCGCAGGTGCTGACGCTCGAAGAGCTGGACCGTCTGGCGTCGACCTTTATCGGCCTGGGCGTGCGCAAGCTGCGTCTGACGGGCGGCGAGCCCCTGGTGCGCAAAGGCTTCATGGATCTGGTCGGCGGCTTGTCGCGACACCTGCGGTCGGGGGCGCTGGACGAGTTGACCCTGACCACCAACGGTACGCAACTGGCGAAATATGCCGTGGATCTGGCGCGAGCCGGGGTGCGGCGGATCAATGTTTCGCTGGATACGCTCAAGCCCGACCTGTTCAGGCTCCTGACCCGGGGCGGCGACGTCGCCCAGGTGATCGGCGGCATCGACGCGGCCCTGGCCGCCGGGATCGCTGTGAAGATCAACGCCGTGGCCCTCAAGCACGACAATGCCGGGGAGCTGCCGGCCCTGATCGCCTGGGCTCACCAGCGCGGCTGCGACATGACCCTGATCGAGACCATGCCTCTGGGCGAGATCGACGAGGACCGCACTGACCAATACCTTTCGCTGAAGGATGTGCGCCGCGACCTGACGTCGTTCTGGACTCTGGAAGACCTGAACTACGCAACCGGAGGCCCGGCGCGCTATACCCGCATCGCCGAGACGGGCGGGAGGCTGGGCTTCATCACCCCGCTCAGCCACAATTTCTGCGAGACCTGTAATCGGGTCCGCCTGACCTGCACCGGCACCCTGCACACCTGTCTTGGCCGCGACGACGCGTCGGACCTCCGGGCCGTGATCCGGGCCGGCACCTCCAACGCGGAACTGGAGCAGGCGATCTTCGCCGCCATCGGCGCCAAGCCTCAGGGCCACGACTTCCAGATCGCCGGCGCCCGCCCGGCCGTGGCGCGCCACATGTCGACCACAGGCGGTTGAGATGGTGCGGGTGCTGTTGTTCGGACGGCTGGCCGACCAGGCCGGCTGGCGCGACCGGGCTTTCGAGGCGACGTCCCTGGCCGTGCTGCGCGGCTTGATCGCCAATGACGATCCCGAGCTCGGCGAGGCCCTGAGCGGCCCGGGCGTTCAGGTCGCGGTCGACAAGACGTTGATGCGGGGTGAGGCGACCCTGACCACCGCCACCGAAGTCGCCTTCCTGCCGCCGATGAGCGGCGGATGATCACGCTTACCGCCGAGCCGTTCGAGCCGGGCGCATTGTTGACCGACTTCTGCGCCGGCCGCGCGGAGACCGGGGCGGTCGCCAGCTTCGTCGGTATTGCCCGGGCCGAGTACGGTCAGGCTGCGGCGTTGGAACTGGAGGCCTATCCCGGCTTCACCGACGTCGCGATCCGCGAGTTCGCCGAAGCCGCCAAGGCGCGCTTTCACCTGCACGACTACCGTATTGTCCACCGCACCGGCCGAATCGCGCCGGCCGAGACCATCGTCTTCGTGGCCACCGCCGCCGGCCACCGGCGCGAGGCGTTCGAAGCGTGCGACTTCCTGATGGACTGGCTGAAAAGCCGCGCGCCCTTCTGGAAGAAGGAGCACGGCCCTGACGGCGCCCGCTGGATCGAGCCGACGGACCGCGATAGGACCGACGCCAAACGTTGGGATCAGGAGTAGATCATGTCGGCAGCAGGCCTCACCCCGGGCGGCGGGATCAAGCCGGACCTTCCGTTCACGCCGGTGCGCGTGGCGATCCTGACCATTTCCGACACTCGTGATGAGGAAAGCGACACCTCGGGCCAGGTGCTGGTCGAGCGGGTCAAGGCCGCCGGACACGAGCTGGGTGGTCGGGCGGTGGTCCGCGATGACATTCCGCAGATCCGCGATCAGGTCCGTAACTGGATCGCCGGCGGTCAGGTTGACGCCATCGTCACCACCGGCGGCACTGGCCTGACCGGCCGTGACGTCACGGTCGAGGCGCTGGAGCCGCTGTTCAACAAGAGGATCGACGGCTTTTCGGTGATCTTCCACATGGTCAGCTACCAGTCGGTGGGCCTGTCGACCCTGCAGTCGCGGGCCACGGCCGGCCTGATCGACGGCGTCTTCGTATTCTGCCTGCCGGGCAGCAACGGCGCGGTGCGCGACGGCTGGGACAAGGTCATTTCCGCCCAGCTCGACAGCCGCCACAAGCCCTGCAACATGGTCGAGCTGATGCCGAGGCTTCTCGAACAGTGAGCAAGCTTACCCACATCGACGACCATGGCCGGGCCCGCATGGTCGATGTCTCGGACAAGGCCTCGACCGCTCGCGAGGCCGTGGCGACCGGTTTCGTGCGGATGAGCACCGAGACCCTGGCTCTGGCCGTGTCCGGCACGGGCCGCAAGGGCGACGTCCGCGCCGTCGCCGAACTCGCGGGTGTAATGGCGGCCAAGAAAACCTCGGACCTGATCCCGCTGTGCCATCCGCTGGCCCTGTCGAAGGTCGTGGTCGAGGTCGAACCCGGCGAGGGCGGGCTCTCCGTCACCGCGCGGGTCAAGACCACCGGTCCAACCGGGGTCGAGATGGAAGCCCTGACCGCCGTCTCGGTGGCCTGCCTGACCATCTACGACATGCTGAAAGCCGCCGAGAAGGGCATGATCATCGAAGCCGTGCGGCTCCTCGAAAAGACCGGTGGCAAGTCGGGCGACTGGAAGGCGGACTAGGCTTCCACCACCCGCCGCTCCAGCGCTGGCTGACCATGCCGCGTCGCCACGATCTCGCCGATCACCGCCACGGCCACCTCGAAGGGCGCCTTGCCGCCGAGATCGAGGCCGATGGGCGCGCGCAGCTTGGCGAGGTCGCGATCCGTCAGGCCGGCCGCCTTCAGCCGCTCGATCCGTTCGCCCAGCCGGCGTCGCGCGCCCAGCAGACCGACATAGGGTGCGTCCGAGGGCAGGGCGGTCAGCAGCGCGGCATGGTCGATTTCCAGGTCGTGACCGCAGATCGCCACGGCGGTCCAGGCGTCGAGGTTCAGGTCGGCCAGGGCGTCCTCGACCGCGTCGCGGCTGTAGGTCACGTCCGGCAGGGGCGGAGGCGAGGCCGGACCCTTGGGGCGGATCAGAAAGGTCTCGAACCCCGACTGCACGCCAAGGCTGGTCACAGCCAATGCCGTGGGGTCGCCACCGACCACCACCAGTCGCGGGACCGGGTCATAGGCGCGCTCGAAGGCGCCGGGCCAGGCGGCCATCGGCTCTTCCATGCACTGACGTTTGTCGCCGTCGCTGGCCCAGAAGGCCGGCATCCGCCAGTCGGCCAGCCGCAGCAGGGTCGCGACCGCTTTGTCGTCGGGCTCGATGCACTCGACCAGGATCTCGATCCTGGCGCCGCAGAGCAGCTGGATGTCGGGCCAGGGGCTGCCCTCGCCATAGACCAGTCGACGCGGCTTGCCGTCTTCGAGGCAGGCCAGGGCGTGGCCCTCGACATCGGCCTCAATGCAGCCGCCGGATAGAAAGCCGGAAACAATATTTTTTCCGAACACCATTTGCGTGCCGACCGGACGCGGCCCCCCGCCACCCAGGGCGACGATGGTGGCGAGCGCCGTCGGACCCGCCAAAAGCGCCGCCCGCAAGGCGGGACGGGCGTCATCGGCCATGCCGTAGAGGGGCCAGTCGGCGGCCGTTTGAAAGCTGTTCATCACCATCGACTTTAACGCCTCGGCAAGGTTCCAGAAACGCCTTCTTCAAACCTTGGGGCTTACGGTGATCTGACAAAGTGTCGTTCCGCACGGATGGTCATGTCCATTTCGGTTTCAAAGCTCGGTCTCGCGGCCGCCCAATTCGGGCTCGACGGCATGACGTCGTCGCCGCGCGGGCGCTCGCCTGAAGCCGAAGCGCGCGACATCCTGAGCATCGCCGACCGCTCGCGCCTGTCGGTGCTGGACGTCTCGGGCGTCTATGGCCGCGCCGAATCCGTTCTGGGCGACCTCATTCCGCGCCCCGTCAATTTCCGTGTGACCCTGTCGACCGCCCGCGCGGACCGGGGTGCAGACTTTGTCGAGGCCGAGGCTCGCGGCAGCTTGCGCCGGCTGGGCCTGGAACGCGCTGACGCCATCATCGTCCATTCGCCCTCGGACCTGTTTGGCCCGCACGGCGCGGCCCTGTGGGACCGCCTGGCCAGGCTGCGCGACGAAGGACTGTTCGAGAAGATCGGCGTTTCAGCCCACGCCAGCGACGATCCGGTGGGCGTCGCCCGCCGCTTCAAGCCCGATATCCTGCAGGCTCCCGCCTCGCTCCTCGACCAGCGCCTGCTGGCCGACGGCTCCCTGGCCCGCATCGCCGGCATGGGCGTCGAGGTGCAGCTGCGTTCGATCTTTCTCAACGGCCTGCTGTTCCTGCCGCCCGATCGCGTGCCGGCTCAGCTGAAGGGCGCTTCGGGCCGTCTGTCGCGCGTGCGCCGGATGATCGCCGAGGGCCGTTCCGATCCGCTTCAGGCCGCGTTGGGCTTTGCCCTGTCGCGTCCCGAAGCCAGCGCCGTCCTGGTGGGCGTCACCTCCGCAGCAGAACTTTCGGCCGTGGTCGCCGCCGCCTCCAGCCCGCCGCCGGATCTGGACTGGGACGACATGGCCATCGACGACCCGGTCGCCCTCGACCCGCGTCGTTGGGTCGCTTAGCGACTCCCCGAATCAAGCCCGACAGTACGAAGCCTCCCCAGCTCCAGCGGTCGCGTGAGCGGCGCTGAAACATGGTTTATGGCGCGTAAGTCTCTGATTCATCCGACTTTTATTATTCCAAGCTAAGCTATGCGGAACAACAGCTTTCAGGGGAGAGCGTCGTGATCCTTACCGTCCTGCAGGCCCGCATGGGTTCCCGCCGTCTTCCGGGCAAGGCCATGGCCACGCTCCGGGGTGAGCCGATGATCATCCGCCAGCTGGAGCGCCTGCGCAGCGCTCGCTGTCCCAGCAAGATCATTGTCGCCACCAGCACCGACGCGTCCGACGACGCCCTGGCCGGCTTCGTGGTCTCGCGTGGCTACACAGTCTATCGCGGGGCCGGCGCCGATATCCTCGACCGCATCGCCCGCTGCGCCGAAGCCATCGGCTCGGTCAGCCACGTGGTGCGGGTCAAGGGCGACGCGCCGTTTGTCGATCCCGGCATCGTGGACGAGGCCGTGCGCCTAGCCCTGGCCAGCGGCGCCGACTACACCTCCAACCATATTCAGCGCACCTATCCGACCGGGCTCGAGGTCGAGGTGATCGCCGCCAACTCCCTGCGCGTCTCGGCCGCCGAGGCCCGCGACCCGACGGCCCGCGTTTCGCCGACCGCCGCGATCCGTAACGATCCGTGTCGGTTCTCCCAGGCTCACCTGAAGGCCCGCCGCGACTGGTCGCACCTGAACTGGCGGGTGAAGACCGCGGCCGACCTGGCCTTCGCCCGCTCGATCTACGACGCCCTTCACCCGGTCGATCCGGGCTTCTGCATGAACGACGTGCTGGATCTGGTCGAAAGCCATCAAGACCTGGCGCGGTTCGCGGCTTGAACGGCTCCGCCCGCGAGCAAGAAAAAGGGCGCCGAGCGATTTTGCTCGGCGCCCTTCTCGTTTTCGGAAACTACTTCCAGGCGCCGTAGGGATCCACCGACGGCTTGCCGAGCGCCTCGGCGACAGCCGGGTGGGTCAGTTCGCCCTTCAGCACATTGAGGCCACGCGCCAGGTGGACGTTGGTCTTCAGGGCGTTCAGGCCGTGGTCGGCCAAGGCCAGGCCGAAGGGCAAGGTCGCGTTGCCGAGGGCCTCCGACGAGGTGCGCGGCGCGGCGCCGGGCATGTTGGCAACGCAATAGTGCACCACGCCATCGACCGTATAGGTCGGGTCGGCGTGGGTGGTCGGCTTGCTGGTCTCGAAACAGCCGCCCTGGTCGATCGAGACATCGACCAGAACCGAGCCCTGCTTCATCTGCTTGAGATGCTCGCGACGCACCAGCTTGGGCGCGGCGGCGCCGGCGGTGAGCACGGCGCCGATGATCACGTCGGCCTTGAGGATCTCTTCTTCCACCGCCGCGAAGGTCGAATAGCGGGTCAGGATGCGGCCCTGATAGAGGTCGTCCAGCTCGCGCATGCGCGGGATCGAGCGTTCCAGCACCACCACCTCCGCGCCCAGGCCGGCGGCCATGCGCGCGGCGTTGGAGCCGACGACGCCGCCGCCCAGCACGACCACACGGGCCGGCGGCACGCCGGGCACGCCGCAAAGCAGCAGGCCCATGCCGCCATTATGCTTGAGCAGGGTCTCGGCCGCCGAGAACACGGCGATCCGCCCGGCCACTTCCGACATCGGAGCCAGCAGCGGCAGGCCGCCCTTCGCGTCGGTGACGGTCTCATAGGCGATGGCCGCGCAGCCGCTGTTCAGCAGGCCCTCGGTCTGGGCCGGATCGGGCGCCAGGTGCAGATAGGTGAAGAGGATGTGGCGGGGTTCCAGCTTCTCCCACTCGACCTTCTGCGGTTCCTTGACCTTGATGATCATGTCCGCGCCGGCGAACACAGCCACGGCGTCGGCGGCGATGGTCGCGCCGGCCTTCAGATAGGTGTCGTCTGAATAGCCCGCGCCGAGGCCGGCGCCGGACTGGACGAGCACGCTGTGGCCGTGGCCGACATATTCCCGAACCGCGGTGGGGGTGAGACCCACGCGGTGTTCGCCCGGTTTGATCTCTGAGGGGACGCCTACGCGCATGATGGTTTCCTCCAATGGAATTTTGACGCTGGTTTACGCCTCACGCCCTGCAGGTTCCTTGGCCATTTCGTGCCATCAGAACTGTGTTATGCAGGAATCCTGCGTCACTCCGGTGAATTCATGAAGAAACCCGTCATTGATCTGGACGCCTTCGACCGGAAGCTCCTGACTCTGCTGCAGCGACGTGGCCGAGCCAGCTATGTGGAAATGGCTGAAGCGGTGAATCTTTCCGAGTCCGCGTGCCTGCGTCGGGTGCGGGCGCTGGAGGAAGCCGGGGTCATCGGCCGCTACGCCGCTGTGATCGACGAGCGGGCTGTGGGCCTGCCGCTCAGCGTCTTCGTCACCGTCACGCTGTCGTCTCAGGCCGAGGCCACGCTCAGCGCCTTCGAGAAAGCCATCGCCTCTGTCCGCGAGGTGGCCGAGTGCTATCTGATGACCGGCGGGTCGGACTATCTGCTGCGGCTGGTGGTGCGAGACGTTGACGACCTGGAGCGGGTCCACGCCCAGGAACTGACGCGAATCCCCGGCGTGGTGCGGGTCAGCTCCAGCATTGCCCTGCGCACCGTGGTCAAGCGCGCGGAATTGCCGCTGTAGCGAATAATCGAAAACCTACAGTCGGTTAACCTTGCCTCTCTAGTCCTGTAGCCGACAGACAACCCGCGTCGGGGGACGAGATGGTTTCGAGACGAATTTTGCTGGTCGCTTTGGCGTCTGGATTGGCCGGCGCGCCGTTGGCCGCCTTCGCCGAGGGCGACGATCATCCTAAGCCCGCGCCGCGCAAGCCGGCGCCTCGGCCCCGGCCGGCCGCCGCGCAGGGCGCGCCCGCGCCGCGCTCGACGGTCAATGAATACCCCAAGCCAGCCGAGACACACGCGCCCGAGATCATCATCAATCCCGATGAAGCCCTGGGCCGCCTGAAACACGGCAACGCCATCTTCGCACGCGGCGGGGCCAGCATGGCCCTGCCCAGCTGGGCGCGAATCAACGAGCTTTCCAACGGTCAGAAGCCGTTCGCGATCATCGTCGGCTGCTCCGACAGCCGCGTGCCGCCGGAACTGGTTTTCGACTGCACCCTGGGCGAGTTGTTCGTGGTTCGCGTCGCTGGCTCGACCGTCAGCCGCGAGGGCCTCGGCTCGATTCTCTATGCCGTCGAGCACCTGGGCGCGCCGCTGATCGTCGTGCTGGGCCACACCAAGTGCGGCGCCGTCGGCGCGGCTGTTGATGTGGTGACCAAGCACAGCCACCTGCACGGCGCCCTGTTCGACATGGCTTTGCCAATCATCCCGGCCGTTCTGGAGGCGCAAGCCAAGTCGCCGGCCGATCTGCAGGACGCGGCGATTCGTCAAAACGTCCGCATTACGGCCGAGCGCCTGAAGTCCGCCGACCACATCCTGGCCGACCGCTTGGCCTCGGGACGTTTGAAGATCGTCTCGGCCTGCTACAGCCTGTCCACGGCCCAGGTCGAGTTCAACATATGAGCTTGTGCGACAATGGGCTTGCGCCCGTTGACCCGGCGCCAAGCTTGGCATCACATCCGGTCTCCAAACGTGGTGAACCGGGGGATGCTGCATGTCGACGGACGAGACACCGCCCGCGAGCGGTTCGGACGACTCGACTCCCCGGCCGCGCGCGGCTTTCCTTGACCGGCTGAAGACCTGGCGGCCCGACTCCGGGCAGACGCGCATGATCGCCGTCGCCGCGGCGGCCCTGGTCGTCGGTTTCGGCGGCGGGATATTCGCGGGCAGGGCCGGCGAGCTAGGCTGGTTCGGCGGCAGCAAAAGCGCCGTGGCGTCGGCCCCGGTCAAAGGGCAAGCCTGGTCGCTGTTCGGCAAGCCCCGCTCGGCGGGCGCTGCGCGTCGCGGCATTCCCAAGCCCGAAGGCTTCGCCGTCTGGCAGAGCCGGATCGACAGCAGCGGCGCCGACCCCATGGCCTGCGTGCGGATGAGCAAGCCACTCGACCCGTCCAAGGCCTATGCGGACTTTGTGTTGATCTCGCCTGACACCGGCCGCACGCCCGCCGTGCGGGTCAAGGGCGACGAACTGTGCGTCGGCGGCGTGGGCTTCACCGATCACCGCGTGACCCTGCTCAAGGGCCTGCCCGCCAGGGGCGGCGAGACCCTGACCGCCAATGCCGATGTGGACTTCACCTTTGGCGAGAAGCCCCCCTATGTCGGTTTCGCCGGCGACGGCGTGATCCTGCCGCGCGAGGACTCCGACGGCGTCGGCATCGAGACCATCAATGTCCAGACCCTGGCCATTGAGGTCTGGCGCGTTTCCGATCGCAATCTGGTGCGCAAGTCGATCAGCGCGCCCGATCCCACGGGCGAAGGCGACTATTCCAGCGACTATGGCGAAGACAGCCCCAATGACGACGGCCGCCGCGTCTGGAAGGGCGTCGTACCGGTCAACGGCGCCGCCGGCCAGAAGGCCACCACCGTCTTCCCGCTGGGCGCGGTGCTGAAGGACATGAAGGCCGGCGGCTATGTGATCAAGGCGCGCGACGCCTCGGGCGGTCGAGATCCTGACGAGGAGGGCGATACGCCACCAGCCCAGGCCCGGCGCTGGATCGTGTTCACCGACATGGCGATGATCGCTTATGACGGCTCCGAATCCCTCGACGTCGTAATCCGCTCGCTGAAGAGCGCCAAGACCATGGCGGGGGTCCGCGTGGCCTTGGTCGCCAAGGACGGCGAGGACCTGGCCGAGGCGAAAAGCGACGCCGACGGCCGCGTGCGTTTCCTGCGTCCCCTGCTGGAAGGCGAAGGCTCTGAGCGCGCCAAGATGGTCATGGCCTATGGGCCGCTGGGCGATCTGGCGGTGCTGGACCTGGACCGCTCGCCGGTCGACCTGTCCAAACAGGGCGTCGGCGGACGCGAGGGCGCCACCACCGGCCGTTCGACCCGGACCGACATCGACGGTTATCTCTATGCCGACCGCGGCATCTATCGCCCGGGCGAAACCGTCCACCTGACCGCCATGGTTCGCGACCGTTTGGCCAAGGCGGTGAACGACCGCAAGGGCGAGATCGTCGTCAAGCGGCCCTCCGGCGTCGAGTTCAAGCGCTATCCGTTCGACCGCGCCAAGGCCGGCGCCGTGCTGGCCGACATCGCCCTGCCGCGCTCCGCGCCGCGCGGGCGCTGGACCGCCGAACTGAAGATCGAGGGTGTCGAGGCCGCCTCGGGCAGCCTGACCTTCAGCGTCGAGGACTTCGCGCCGCAACGTCTGGCCGTCACCGCCACGGGCCAGGAATCCATCCCCCTGGGCGTGGGCGAGACCCGCAAGGTCGATGTCTCGGCCCGATTCCTGTACGGCGCGCCCGGCGCTGGCTTGCAGACGCAGGGCGAGGCCCGGCTGCGCGCCGACAGCGATCCGTTCCCTGCGTTCAAGGACTATGTCTGGGGCGACGCCGACAAGCCGTTCGAGGAAAAGTTCCTGGAGCTGGGCACGACGGTCACCGACGGCGAGGGTCGGGCCGTGCTGTCGGTTGGAACCGATCTGGCGGGCGACACGGCCCAGCCCTTGGTCGCCGCCGTCACCACCTCGGTGTTCGAGCCCGGCGGGCGTCCGGTGCGCGAAGGTCTCGATCTGAAGGTCCGTGCCAAGCCGCTCTATTTCGGGGTCAAGGTCGACCAGGGCGAGTCCGCCAAGGGCGATCCGCCGATCAGCCTGAACATCATCGCCGTCAACGCCGCCGGCAAGCGGGTGGGGGCGACCGCAACCTACACCCTGATCAGCGAGAACTGGGACTATGACTGGTTCCAGCAGGACGGCCGCTGGCAGTGGCGGCGCACCAGCCGCGACGCGGTGGTGGCCAAGGCCAGTGTGAATATCGGCGCCGGCGACCCGGCCCGATTCACCCGCCGCCTGGGCTGGGGTGACTATCGTCTCGTGGTCGAGGGCGCCGATGGTTCGCGAACGGTCACCCGCTTCGCCGCCGGCTGGGGCTCGCCCGCCAAGGACGCCGAGGCGCCCGACTTCGTGCGGGTCAGCGCCGGGACCAAGGCCTATGTGCAAGGCGACACGGTCGAGATCACGCTGAAGCCGCCCTATGCCGGCGAGGCGCAGATCGCCGTCGCCACCGATCGCCTGATCGACCTGAAGACCGTGTCGGTCGGCGAGAACGGGACGACCGTGCGCCTGAAGACCTCGGCGGCCTGGGGCGGCGGAGCCTATGTGATGGTCAGCGTCATCCAACCGCGCGATCCGGTCGCCTCGCCCAAGCCGCGTCGCGCCTTGGGCCTGGTCTATGTGCCGCTCGATCCCAAGAGCCGGAAGCTGACGGTTGATCTGGGCACGCCCGTGAAGATCGACTCCAAGGCGCCGGTCGAGATCCCGGTCTCGGTGAAGGGCCTTGGCCTTGGCCAGCGCGCCCACGTCACCATCGCGGCGGTCGATGAAGGCATTCTGCGCCTGACCCGTCAGGACAGTCCCGACCCCGTGAAGTGGTACTTCGGCAAGCGCGCCCTGGGCGTCGATTATCGCGACGACTATGGCCGCCTGCTGGATCCCAATCTGGGCGCGCCGGCCAATGTCAATTTCGGCGCCGATGAGGTGGGCGGTGAAGGCCTGACGGTGACGCCGATCAAGACCGTGGCCCTTTGGTCGGGCGTGGTCGAGACCGGCTTCGACGGCAAGGCGGTGGTCAAGCTGCCGGCTGCCGACTTCAATGGCGAGCTGCGGCTGATGGCCGTGGCCTGGACCGACACCGCCGTCGGCTCGGGCTCCAAGCCCCTGACCGTGCGCCAGCCGGTGGTGGCCGACCTGAACCTGCCGCGCTTCCTGGCCCCGGGCGACAAGGCCATGGCCACCCTGGAACTGCACAATGTCGAGGGCAAGCCCGGCGCCTATACCGCCGAGGCCTTCTCGTCGGGCGGGCTGAAGGTGGCCTTCAGGAAGGTGTTTCAGCTGATCTTGGGACAACGAATCGCCGAGAAGATCCCCTTCCTGGCCCCCGACGTCACCGGCATCGGCAAGATCGGCTTCAAGGTGGCCGGCCCCGGCTTCGCGACCTCGAAGGACTATCCGATCCAGACCCGTCTGGGCTGGGGCGACGTGGTCCGCACTACCACGCAGCTGCAACAGCCCGGCGCGGCCTATACGCCGACGGCCGACCTGATGAGCGGTCTGGCGGCCGGCGATGTGACGCTGCAGGTCAGCTATTCGCCGTTCAAGGGCTTCGATCCTGCGGCCATCGCGGTGGCCCTGCAACGCTACCCCTATGGCTGCACCGAACAGCTGGTCTCGACGGCCTATCCGCTGCTGTACGCCCAGAGCCTGACCAGCGATCCCAAGTTGAAACGCACGCCGACGGCGCTCGCTGGCGCGGTGGGCAAGCTGCTGGACCGCCAGACCCTCGACGGGGCCTTTGGGCTGTGGCGGGTGGGTGACGGCGAAGCCGACGCCTGGCTGGGCGCCTATACGACCGATTTCCTGCTGGAAGCGCGGGCGCAAGGCGTCGCCGTGCCGGACGCGGCCATCGACAAGGCCATGAACGCCATGCGCCAGATCAGCCGTCCCGACGGCTGGGCCTCGGTCTCCTATCGGATGGAATATCCAGAGTGGTGGGCGTCTTCGCCGGAGGCTTCGAAGAAGGCCACCGAACGGATGCGTCGCCGGGCCTCGGCCTACGCGCTCTACGTGATGGCCAAGGGCGGCAAGGGCGATCTGGCTCGCCTGCGCTGGTGGCACGATGTGCAGATGAAGGATGAGGACCAGCCGATGGCCAAGGCCTATGTCGCCGTCGGCCTCGCCCGCATGGGCGACAACGCCCGGGCCCGCTCGGCCATGCGTCAGGCGGTCAAGTCGCTGGGCTATCGCGACGAGCAGGACTGGTACCAGAGCCCGCTACGCGATGTAGCCGGCCTTACCGCCTTGGCCGTTGAAGCCAATCAGGGCGACATCGCCCGCCAGCTGCAAGGTCGGCTGGAGAACGTGGTCAAGGATCCCGACGCCCTCAACACCCAGGAACAGGCGGCCGTGCTGCACGCGGCCTTTGCCCTGCTGAAGGCGGCCGGCCCGATCTCGATCGATGCCAAGGGGGCCATGGCCCTGCCGCCGGCCGGCGGCGCGCCGCGCTGGGCGGTGGGCAAGCTGGCCGACAGCCGCTTTACCAACACCAGCAAGGGCGCCCTGTGGCGGACGGTCAGCGTTCGCGGCACGCCGACCTCGGCTCCAGGCGCAGCGTCCAACGGCCTGTTCGTCGGCAAGCGCCTGTTGTCGATGAACGGCGCGGCGGTCGATCCTGCGGCTATCCGCCAGGGCGACCGGATCATCGTGCTGGTCTCCGGCCGCTCAATGCAGGCCCGCTCAACCGCCCTGGTGGTCGATGACGCCCTGCCGGCCGGCTTCGAGATCGAGACGACGCTCGGCGCTGACGACGCCCAGAACGGTCCGTACAAGTTCCTCGGCGAACTGACGGGCGCGGATGTGCAGGAAAGCCGCGATGACCGCTTCATCGCGGCCATGGATCTGGAGGGCAATAAGCCCTTCGCCCTGGCCTATGTGGCGCGAGCAGTGACGCCGGGCGAGTTCTTCCTGCCCGGGGCCGTGGCCAAGGACATGTACCGACCGAGCCTGAACGCGCGGTCGGACGCTGGCCGGGCGGTGATCGCGCCGGGGCAGTGAGGGTGCGCGGGTGTTTTATCTTCCCGCTCCGGGGGAGGAGCGCTGCAAGCGCGGAGGGGGCAAGTGACGCGAGGCGGTCGTAAGATGACGTCTCAAGATTCGGAGGGCGCGGCTTCCACTGGCCCCCTCCGGATGCTGCGAACCCTCCTTCCCCGGAGGGGGAAGATGGTCGCGCCGCTCACCCGCATCCTCGTCGCTGTGCTCGGCGTCCAGGTCGTTCTCGCCACCCTCAGCGCTGTCTTCCCGCCGGACTTGACCCGCGCCCGGCAGTCCTCGCCGGTGGCGCTGGATCGACGCGGGATGTGGTTGCGGGCCCTGCCGGTCGAGGATGGTCGTTGGCGGATCCGGGCCGATCTGGACCGCACCGACCCGACATTCCGCAAGCGCCTGATCGCGGTCGAGGATGGCCGATTTTACCGGCACCTTGGCGTCGATCCTCTGGCGGTGGTCCGGGCGTTCGGCTCGGCCGTGGTCCATGGCCGTCCGACCTCCGGCGCCTCGACCCTGACCATGCAGACGGCCCGCCTGCTGGAGCCGCGCCCGCGCAATCTGGGTTCCAAGCTGATCGAGATGGTCCGCGCCGTGCAGCTGGAGTCGCGGCTGACCAAGCGCCAGACCCTGGCGCTTTACCTGACGCTGGCTCCCTATGGCGGCAATCTGGAGGGCGTGCGCGCCGCCAGCCTGGCCTATTTCGGCCAGGAGCCGAGCAGCCTGACCGACGGCCAGCAGGCCCTGCTGATCGCCTTGCCGCAGTCGCCCGAGGCTAGGCGGCCCGATCGTCGGCCCGAGGCGGCGCGGTTCGCGCGACGGGCGGTGCTGGACAAGATGGTTCGCGCCGGGGTGCTCACCGAGGCAGCGGCTGCCGAAGCTGACGCCGAGCCCCTGCCGCGCCGCGCGCCGTTCCCGGCCCTGGCCTGGAACGTGGCGGGGGAGCTGGCTCTCGCTGCGCCGATCAGCCAGGCCAGCGTGATCACCACCCTCGACGCCGACCTGCAGGCGCGGCTGGAGCCGATGGCCGCCGCCATCGCGGCTTCGCAAGGCGCCGACGCCACAGCCGCGATCCTGGTGGTCGAGATCAAGGGGCGGGCCGTCCGCGCCGCCGTCGGCTCGGCCGGTCGCGACCGGGCCGGGGGCTGGGTGGACATGACGCGGGCCCTGCGCTCGCCGGGCTCGGCCTTGAAGCCCTTCATCTACGCCATGGCCATGGACGACGGACTGGTGGCGGCCGACACCCAGCTGACCGATAGCGCCACCCGCTTCGCCGACTATCAGCCCGAGAACTTCGACCGCGTCTTTCACGACAAGGTCACGGTGCGCGAGGCCCTGACCCACTCGTTGAACGTCCCGGCCGTGGCGACGCTTGAGCGCCTGGGTCCTGAGGCTTTCGCGGGCCGCATCGAGGCGGCCGGCGCCCATCTGGCCCGGCCGAAGTCGGAGCTGAAGGCGGCGGGTCTGGCTCTCGCCTTGGGAGGGGAGGGAATCACCCTGCGCGACCTGGCCCTCCTCTATGCTGCTCTGGGGGACGGCGGCATAGCCAAGCCGTTGGCCTGGACCGAAGCCGACGCCAAACTGCGCGAGAAATCTGGCGGAACGCGGCTGGTGCGGCCCGAGGCGGCGCGGCAGGTCCTGGACATCCTGCGCGAGGCCCCCGCGCCACGCGGTCGCGCGCCGTCAGCCCTGACCCGGGGCGGGCCGGCCATGGCTTTCAAGACCGGCACCTCCTACGGCTTCCGCGACGCCGTGGCGGCCGGGGTGGTTGGTGGTTATGCGATCATCGTCTGGACAGGACGAGCCGACGGCGGCGCGCGCGGCGGCCTGACCGGACGCGACGCCGCCCTGCCGCTACTGTTCGACGTCGCCGACGTGGTGGGCGCTCCGGCGACCGCTCCGCGTCCCATCGCGCCAAAGGCCGCGCCCGAGGCGTTGCAAACCCTCAGGGCCCAGACCGAAGGCCCGCGCCTGATCTTTCCGCCCGACGGCGCGGCGGTGCAGGTCGAAGCCCTTGGGCCGAGGTCGCGGGGGCTGGTGCTGGCGGCGGGCGGCGAGGATCTGACCTGGTACGTCGGCGGCGCGCCGCTGGCGGCCGATCCGGTCAGCGGTCGTGTGGTCTGGAAGCCGGCTGCGCCTGGGTTCTACAGGTTGTCGGTGGTGGATGGGCAGGGGCGCAAGGCCTCGGCGCGGGTGCGGATCAAGGGGGGATAGGTTGCTCTCAAACTCCGCTCTTCCCGGCGAAGGCCGGGACCCAGATTCATCGAGAGCCTTTAGCGTGTCTGCGCCAGAGGCCTAGCGCATTTTCCGATAAGTGTGAAACGGTTATCGGATCGAAAAATGCTCTAAACTTTTGATTTAGAGCCTTTTTCGCCCGACCCTGATGAAGCCATCAGGTCGGAAAGGGCTCTAGCCGGATCTTCGACGCTCAGGGTTCGATCTGGGCCCCGGCTTTCGCCGGGGAGAACGGAGTTTGGTTGGCTTCAGACCGGCCTGCCAGCCACCGTCTCATAGTCGTCAAGGCAGGAGATCCCGACGTTCAGGTCGTTCACCAGGCCGTTGGCCAGCGAATAGACCCATCCATGTACGGCCAGCGGCTGGCCACGCGCCCAGGCGTCCTGGACGAAGACGTCGGCGGCCACGTTGCGCACCTGACGGATGACGTTCAGCTCACACAGGCGGTTGAGCTTTTCCTTCTCGCCGGGCATGGCGTCCAGTTCGTGGCGGTGCTCGGCATGGACCTCGCGGATCGGGTGCAGCCAGTGATCGACCAGGCCGCGCCGCTTGCCGTCGATGGCCGCCGCCACGCCGCCGCAGCCATAGTGGCCGACGACCATGACGTGTTTGACCTTCAGCACATCGACCGCGAACTGCAGCACGCTCAGATAGTTGGCGTCCTGAGGCGGGGCGAGGTTGGCCACATTGCGGTGGACGAACATCTCGCCCGGATCCAGGCCGACAATCTCGTTGGCGGGCACGCGACTGTCGCTGCAGCCGATCCAGAGATATTCCGGGCTCTGCTGGTTTTCGAGCCGTTTGAAGAAGGCCGGATCGACCTCGGTTTTGCCCTTCGACCAGGCGGCGTTATTGGCCTTGAGATCCTCAAGCATGCTTTTCCTCACGCCTTTTGGGCATCCGGTTGAAGGTTGGGGTGAGCGGCGGCGATCGCCGGGTGTTCGGAGGCCCGAGCCACAGCGGCGGCGATCGCCGGGAACGGCGTCATGTCTACGTGGAAGCGGGCGGCGTTATAGACCTGTGGGACCAGGCAGCAATCGGCCAGACCGGGCGTGTCGCCGAAGGCGTAGCCCTTGCCGTGCCGGGCCACCATCGGCTCCAGAGCGGTAAATCCGTCGGTGATCCAGCGCTGGGCCCAGACGTCGCGGCCGTCCTGATCGACTCCCAGGCCGGTCAGGGCGCGCAGGATGCGCAGGTTGTTCACCGGGTGGATGTCGCAGGCGACGATCTCGGCCATGGCGCGGACAGTGGCGCGGTCGAACGGATCGACGGGCAGCAAGGGCGCAGCTGAGACCGTCTCCTCGAGCCACTCCAGTATGGCCAGGCTCTGGGTCAGATGGCGGCCATCCACGTCCAGGGTTGGCACCAGGGCCTGGGCATTAAGGGCGCGATAGGCCTCGCCATGATGCTGGCTAGAGACCAGATCGACTGGCTGGATCTCGTAGTCCAAACCTTTGAGGTTCAGGCCGATCCGCACCCGATAGGGCGCGCTGGCCCGCCAGGCGCTATGCAGAATGAGCTTCATAGGGCGCTCCTAGGCCAGGGTGAAGGACAGCTTGCCGACACCCTCGACCTCGCCCTCGACCTTGTCGCCGCGGGCGATGGGGCCGACGCCCTCCGGCGTGCCGGTAAAGATCAGGTCGCCGGCTTCCAGCCGCCACAGCTGGCTGGCCTTGGCGATCACCTCGGCGACGTTCCAGATCATGTCGGCCAAGTCGCCGCGCTGTTTCTCGACGCCGTTGACCGACAGGAAGATCGCGCCTTGCGGTGGCGGGCCGCTCATCGGGCGGATGGCGGAGATCGGCGCGCTGGCGTCGAAGGCCTTGGCCGCTTCCCACGGATGGCTCTTGGCCTTGGCGACGGCTTGCAGGTCGCGGCGGGTGAGATCGACGCCGACCGCGTAGCCGAACACCAGATCGATGGCCTGCTCGGGCGTGAGATTTTCACCGCCAGCCTTCAGGGCCGCGACCAGCTCGATCTCGTGATGCAGGTCGGATGTCGCCGACGGGTAGGGCACGCTCGCCGGCGCAGGAACGACCGCATCCGCCGGCTTGGCGAAGAAGAACGGCGGATCGCGGGTGTCGGCGCCCATTTCGCGGGCGTGGGCGGCATAGTTGCGGCCTACACAGAGGATGCGCCGCACTGGAAAGACGTCGGAAGATCCCTCGACCGGGACCACGGGAACGGCTGGCGGGGGGAAGGGGTACGTCGTCATGGCGCCTGATTAGCGCCAAACCGCGCACTTCAAAAGCACCCTGCCCAGGTTATCGCGTGTCAGAAATTATCGCGACACCGTGGGCGCTTAAACGTTCTTTCACTTGCTCCCATCCGCGCAGCCGAGTCATGACGGGTGCGGGGAATATTGAGCGTCTATCCTGCGGGGGCTGTGAGCGCGCGAATGTTGATCATCGAGAATCTGACTCACGTCTACGGAAACGGCGTTCGCGCCCTTGACGAGGTCAGCCTGACCATACCGCGCGGCATGTATGGCCTGCTGGGTCCGAACGGCGCCGGCAAGTCGACCCTGATGCGCACCATCGCCACGTTGCAGGCCCCGACCTCGGGCCATATCCGCTTTGGCGATATCGACGTGCTGAAGACGCCCGAGCTGCTGCGTCGCACTCTTGGCTATCTGCCGCAGGATTTCGGCGTCTATCCGCGCGTCTCGGCCTACGACATGCTCGACCACATGGCGGTGCTCAAGGGCATAGCCGGCGCCAGGGAGCGCAAGGAAACGGTCGAGAGCCTGCTCAATCAGGTCAATCTGTGGGGCGTGCGCAAGAAGGCCCTGGCCGGGTTCTCGGGCGGTATGCGCCAGCGCTTCGGCATCGCCCAGGCCCTGATTGGCGATCCGCGGCTGATCATCGTCGACGAGCCGACGGCCGGCCTCGACCCCGAAGAGCGCAACCGGTTCCTGAACCTGCTGGCCGAGATCGGCGAGAACGTTGTGGTGATCCTGTCGACCCACATCGTCGAGGACGTGTCGGACCTGTGTCCCGCCATGGCGATCATCTGCGACGGCCGCATCGTCAAGGAAGGCGCGCCGGCCGACTTGGTTACCCAGCTGGATGGCCGGGTCTGGCGCAAGACCATCGACAAGGCCGATCTCGAAGCCGCCAAGGCAAAGTATCAGGTGATCTCCACCCGCCTGATGGGCGGTCGCACGGTGATCCACATCCTTTGCGACAGCGACCCGGGCGATGGCTTCACCGCCGTCGAGGGCGGTCTGGAGGACGTCTACTTCTCAACCCTGTCCACCACCCGCCGCGCGGCGTAGGAGGACTCATGTTCGCCAAGATCGCGGGCTTCGAGCTCCGCTACCAACTGAAGTCGCCCGTCTTCTGGGTGGTGGCGACGGTGTTTTTCCTGCTGACCTTCGGGGCGGCGACGATCGATCAGATCCGCATCGGCGGTGGCGGGCAGATCCACAAGAACGCGCCCTATGCGATCGCCCAGACCCATCTGATCCTGTCGATCTTCTACATGTTCGTAACCACGGCCTTTGTGGCCAATGTAGTGGTGCGCGACGACGAGACGGGGTTTGGGCCGATCCTGCGCTCTACCCGGGTCGGCAAGTTCGACTATCTGTACGGCCGCTTTACCGGTGCTTTCCTGGCGGCGGCGATCTCGTTCCTGGCGGTGCCTCTGGCGATCTTCATCGGCTCATTCATGCCGTGGATCGATCCTGAGCGGTTGGGTCCGAACATTCCGCAGGCCTATCTCTTCTCCTATTTCGCCTTGGCTCTGCCATCGATCTTCCTGACCTCGGCGATCTTCTTCGCCCTGGCCACCGTGACGCGTTCGATGATGTGGACCTATGTCGGCGTCATCGCCTTCATGGTGGTGTGGATCATCGCCGGCATCGCCCTGGACCGGCCTGAGTTCGAGAAGGGCGCGGCCCTCTGGGAGCCTCTGGGCACAGCCGCATTCGGCCTCGCGACCAAGTACTGGACCGCTACCGAGCGCAACACCCTGACCCCGCCCCTGGTCGGCGCCCTGCTGTTCAACCGCATCTTCGCCGTGACCCTGGCCAGCGCCTTCCTAGCTTCGGCCTATTTCCTGTTCAAGGTCCAGGCGGCCGAACTGGCGGGGGATCGCAAGGTCAAGAAGGCCAAGTCCGCCGAGGCGGACCTCCCGCCCACCGCGCCCGCTACCCGCGCGGTTCCGCAATATGATCGCAAGGCTGCATGGGCACAGCTGGTGGCGCGCACCCGCCTCGACATGGGTCAGGTGTTCAAAAGCCCGGCCTATTTCGTGCTGCTGGCGCTTGGCCTCGCCAACGCCATGGGCGCCCTGTGGTTCGCCACCGAGGCCGGCCGCTATGGCGGGGTGGTCTATCCGGTCACCCGGGTGCTGCTGATGCCGCTGACGGGGTCGTTCGGCCTGATCCCGATGATCATCGCCATCTACTACTCAGGCGAGCTGGTCTGGCGCGAACGCGAGCGCAAGACTCACGAGATCATCGACGCCACCCCGGTTCCGGATTGGGCCTTTGTCGGTCCCAAGACCCTGGCCATTTCGCTGGTGCTGATCTCGACCCTGCTGGTCAGCGTGCTGGCCGCGATCATCAGCCAGCTGGCCCACGGCTACACCAACCTGGAACTGGGCAAGTACCTGTTGTGGTACGTCCTGCCGCAATCGGTCGACTGGATCCTGCTGGCGGTGCTGGCGGTGTTCCTGCAGGCGATCAGCCCGCACAAGTTCATCGGCTGGGGCCTGATGGTGATCTACATGGTCGCCACCATCACGTTCACGAACCTGGGTTTCGAGCACAAGCTCTACAATTACGGCGCGGTCACCGACACGCCGTTCTCGGACATGAACGGCCAGGGCCGGTTCTGGATCGGGGCCTGGTGGCTGCGGCTCTACTGGACGGCTTTCGCGGTGGTGTTGCTGGTTCTGTCCTACGGCCTGTGGCGTCGCGGAACCGAGACCCGGCTGTGGCCACGCCTGGCGCGGTTGCCGCGCCGCATGACCGGAAAGGCCGGCCTGACCCTGGCGGGCGCGCTGGTGATGTTCGCGGCGACAGGCGTGTTCATTTTCGTCAACACCAATGTCTGGAACACCTACCGGACCAATATCGACAACGAGAAGTGGCAAGCCGACTACGAAAAGACCCTGTTGGCGTTCGAGACCGTGCCGCAGCCCAAGATCGTGGCCATGACCCTGGATGTGGACATTCATCCGGGTGAGCCGCGCGTCGACACCAAGGGCTTCTATGTCATTGAGAACAAGACGACGGGGCCGCTGAAGGAGATCCACGTTCGGTTCGACCGCGACCTCAAGGTCAAAGGCCTGTCGATCCAGGGCGCCTGGGCCAAAAAGACCTATGATCGCTTCAACTACCGGATCTTCGCGTTCGACACGCCGATGGTCCCGGGCGAGCGGCGCAAGATGAGCTTCATCACTCGGCGCGCCCAGAAGGGCTTCCCCAACAGCGGCGCGGAAACCCGCGTGGTGGCCAACGGGACCTTCATCAACAATCTGGAGATCGCGCCGATCCTGGGCATGGCCCGCGACGGCCTGCTGGTCGATCGCGCCAAGCGCCGCAAATACGGCCTGCCGCCCGAGCGACGCGTGGCCAGGCTGGGCGACGTTGCCTCGACGCAGTTCAACGGCTTGCGCAAGGACGCCGATTTCGTCAGCGCCGACATCACTGTGACCACCGCCGCCGACCAGACGCCCATCGCGCCCGGATACAAGGTGTCCGAGAAGGTCTGGTTTTCGCGCGACGACATCAAGGGTCCGGTGAAGGGTGAGGGCGACCGCCGCACCGTGCGGTTCGTTACGGAGGCGCCGATCCTGCCGTTCCTGTCGATCCAGTCGGCCCGCTACGCGGTGTCGCGCGAGACCTACAAGGGCATCGATCTGGCGGTATATTACGACCCCCGGCATGCCTGGAATATCGACCGCATGAAGACCAGCATGAAGAGCTCGCTGGACTATATGCAGGCCGAGTTCAGCCCCTATCAGTTCCGTCAGCTGCGGTTCCAGGAGTTCCCTGACTACGCCCAGTTCGCCCAGGCCTTTGCAGGCACAATGCCGTGGTCGGAAGGCCTGTTCTTCATCTCCGACTACAGGAATCCCGAAAAGATCGACATGATCACCTATGTCGGGGCTCACGAGATCGGCCACCAGTGGTGGGCCCACCAGGTGATCGGCGCGGACCAGCAGGGCGGCGCCATGCTGTCCGAGACCTTCGCGCAATATTCGGCTCTGATGGTGATGAAGCGGACCTATGGCGAAAGCCAGATCCGCAAGTTCCTGAAGTTCGAGCTCGACAGCTATCTGCGGGCGCGGGGGGGCGATGCGCTGGAGGAACAGCCGCTCTACAAGGTCGAAAACCAGCCCTATATCTATTATCGCAAGGGCTCGCTGGTTATGTACCGGCTGCAGCGGGAGATCGGCGAGGCGGCGGTCAACCGGGCCCTGCGCAAGCTGATCGCCGACCACGCGTTCAAGGGCGCTCCCTATCCCACGACCCTGGACTTCATGAGGGCGATCCGGGCCGAGGCGCCGGCCGACAAGCAGGCCCTGATCACCGATCTCTTCGAGAAGATCACGCTCTACGACATCAAGACCAAGGCCGCGGGCGTGAGGAAGCGCGCCGATGGCCGGTTCGACGTGACCCTGACCATCGAGGCCAAGAAGATGTATGCGGACGGCAGGGGCAAGGAGACCGAGGCCCCGCTGAACGAGACCATGGACATCGGTCTGTTCACGGCCGAGCCCGGCAAGAAGGAGTTCAAGGCTGCCGACGTGGTGCTCTATGAGCGCCGCCCGATCCGCTCGGGCGTCCAGAACCTGACCTTTGTCGTCGACAAGGCGCCCAGGCATGCGGGCATTGACCCCTACAACACAGTCATCGACCGCAATGGCGACGACAATACGGTCAAGGTGGGTGGATGAGCGGGGAAGGTGTCCTGAAGCTGAACGCCGAGGCGCTGAACGCTTTCCTGCGGCGCGCCTTTCCCGAGGGTGATGCGCGGCAGATGCCGTCGGTCGTTGAAGTCGCGGAGGGGCGGGTCCTGATGAAGGTGGGCTTCGAGAGCCGCCAGCTGCGGCCGGGCGGGTTGATCTCTGGCCCGACCCAGATGGCCTTGGCCGATACGGCCGCCTATGCGCTGGTGCTGGCCCATATCGGCGAGGTGGCCATGGCGGTCACGACCTCGCTGACGATCCACTTTCTGAGGGGATGCAAGCCGGGCGATCTCTATGCCGAGGCGACCTTGCTCAAGCTCGGCCGCCGCATCGCGACGGCCGATATCCTGATCTGGACGGAATCGCGCGAGCGAGCCGCCGCCAAGGCGACGGTCGCCTACGCGATCCCCTAGAAGACTAGTTCACGAAGCCCTTCTTGAGACCTTCGGCCTTGTTCAGATGTTCCTGAACGGTCGGGGCCGTGGCGGCGGCGAAGGCCTTGATGGCCGGAGTGTCGCCGTCCTGGGCGTAGCGCTGCAGCAGGTTCAGGGCCGCTTGGTGGGCGTCGACCTGGCTGTCGGCGTACTTTTTGTCGAAGTCCTCGTTGCTGGCCTTGGTCAGGTCGTCGAGGTCATTCTGCGTGTCCTTCGACAGGGCCATCGGCAAGGTGATCGCCGCACCGGAGGCCGCGATGGCCGCCTTGAGGCCTTCGCTGGTCTTCATGTGACCAGTTTCCATCATCTTGGCGAAGGCTTTCACCTCGGCGTTGGTGGAGCGCTTGGCCGCCAGTTTGGCGGCTTCCATTTTAAACATGTCGATGTCGGCGGCCTTCATGGCGAAGACGTCGGCCTTGGTCTCGTCGGCCATCGTGGGGACGGTGGCGGCGGGGTTGGCGTCCGGGGTCGCGGCCTGTTCGGCGGGCGTCGCGGCGCCCTTGGTCTCGTCGGCCTTGGGGCCGCAGGCGGCGAGGCTGAGGGCGGCGAAGGCGGCGCCGACGATGAGGAGTTGACGGGTCATGGCTGTCTTTCCCTGCGCGTTTTTTCTAGAGGTCATTGGCAGTAGGCGTCGCGCGGCGCCGTACCTCTACAAGAACATCACGGGGCCGTGACCGGT
The DNA here is from genome assembly GCF_049895765.1 of Caulobacter sp. DWR1-3-2b1. NCBI lineage: Bacteria > Pseudomonadati > Pseudomonadota > Alphaproteobacteria > Caulobacterales > Caulobacteraceae > Caulobacter > Caulobacter sp. DWR1-3-2b1. The sequence goes on along the minus strand of NZ_JAFCSZ010000003.1, from coordinate 1,695 downwards.
TCCGTGAACACGGGGAAAGATCGACATGGCTGATGCGCCGCTGACCGGACTGCGGGTCATCGAAATGGGCTCGCTGATCGCGGGGCCCTTCTGCGGCCAGATCCTGGGCGACTTCGGCGCCGAGGTGATCAAGCTGGAAGATCCCAAGGCCGGCGATCCCATGCGCCAGTGGGGGCGCAGCAAGCCTCAGGGCCTGTCGCCCTGGTGGCCGGTGATCGGCCGCAACAAAAAGTCCGTCACCGTCGATCTGCGCACCGAGGAGGGCCGCGATCTGGCCCGGAGCCTGATCGCCAAGGCCGATGTGGTGGTCGAAAACTTCCGCCCCGGCACGCTGGAGGCCTGGGGCATGGGCTACGAGGCCCTGTCGGCCACCCATCCCGGGCTGGTGATGGCGCGGGTGTCGGGCTTTGGCCAGACGGGCCCCTACTCGCACCGCGCGGGCTACGCCCTGGTCGGCGAGGCCATGGGCGGTCTGCGCCACATCACCGGCGAGCCTGACCGCAATCCCGCCCGGGCCGGTATCTCGATCGGCGACAGCCTGTCGGGCCTGAACGCCGCCCTGGGCGTGATGATGGCCCTGCATTCGCGCGACCGCACCGGCAAGGGCCAGGTGGTCGATGCGGCGATCTATGAGAGCGTGCTGACGGTGATGGAGAACCTGATCACCGAATACGATCTGACGGGCTATATCCGCGAACGGTCGGGGGCGGTGCTGCCCGGCATCGCGCCGTCGAACGTCTATCCCACCAAAAGCGGCGAGCTGATCCTGATCGGCGCCAATCAGGACAGCCTGTTCAAGCGGTTGTGCGAGCTGATGGGCCGCTCCGACCTGATCGACGATGTCCGCTATCGCGATCATGCGGCGCGCGGCGCTCACCAAGCCGAGCTCGACGCCCGTATCGCCGCCTGGACGGCCGACCAGGAGATTGAGGCTCTGCTGCCGCGCCTGGAAGAAGCCGGCATCGCCACCGGCCGGATCTATCGCGCGCCCGACATGCTGGCCGATCCGCACTTCGCCGCCCGCGACTCCATCGTCACCGTGCCGCATCCGGTGTTTGGCCAGGTGAAGATGCAGAACGCCTTCCCGCGCCTGTCGGAAACCCCGGGCGGTGTGCGCTGGACCGGGCCGACGCTCGGCGAGCACACGGACGCGGTGCTGCGGGAGGTGGCGGGACTGAGCGCGGAGGCGGTTGCGGGATTGCGGGCGCGGAAGGTGCTCTAGATGTTTGGTCCCGGACTTTGATGGGTTGGATCGACGTTGAATCTTTCAGGCTCTTTTGTCCAGATTTTGCAGATGTATTCGTATGGGGTCTGAGGTGGCGCCGGTTCTAATTCGCCAACCCAAAGCCTAGGCGCCAGACATCTAGTGGTGAGATTCAGTCGCTTGGAACCCGCCTAAATCCTTCTCGAGAAAGGGATCGAGCGATTTCCAGAGGGACTCAAGCGTCGCGTTCTATCCACTAGATGTTTGGTCCCGGACTTTGATGGTGCACTATTTTCCGATGGTTGGAAGGATGCGCTATGGGGCAGGTACACCACGGGAGCGCCACAACGACAGCGGCGGTTCGTCGAGCGGTACAGCATAGTCAAGAGAGCCTGAGGGGCCTGGCGAAGCGTCATGGGATCAACCCCAAGACCGTCGCCAAGTGGAAGGGACGGGCCTCGGTCGAAGATCTGCGAACCGGACCGAAGGAT